>SCVR01000294.1 GCA_004296805.1 Dehalococcoidia bacterium | reverse complement strand
GCTCTTCCGATCTTGATCGCCAGCATGTTCCCCGGCGGTCTCCTGACCGTCCGTGGCGCGACCACGATGCGGTTGGAGTAGTGCGATGGCACGAATCTTCGTGTGGCTTCGCCAGATGCAACGCGTCGCACGAGACGACCGAGGCGCTGTCACCGTGATCTTCGCGATGACGCTGCCGTTGGTGATTGGGATGCAGATGCTGGTGGTCGACGGCTCACGCGTCTTCGTCGAACGGCGTGCACTCCAGAACGCCGCGGACGCCGCTGCGCTCGCGGCCGCGCACTACCTGCCGACGACGGACCCGGCCCGACTGGCGCTCGCACGCGCCGAGGCGATCGAGTTCGCCGAGGAGAACGGCGTGACGCTCGCCCCGGCCGACATCGAGTTCACGACAGATACCACCCCGTTCGATCGGGTAACCGTGCACGCATACGGCTCCGCGCCGTTCTTCTTCGCGCCCGGCATCGGCATCAGCACGGGCGCAGTCAGCAGCATGGGGACGGCGCAGCTCGGTGTGGTGGGCGGCCTCATCGGAGTCATGCCGTGGGGGGCGGTCCCGCCGGCCGGTGGCTTCGTATTTGGCCAGCAGTACTGCCTCAAGCTCGGGTCGAACGGTGGTGGTGGGGTCTGCAACAGCCACGAGCAGGGCAACTTCCAGGCGCTCGACATCGACGACACAGGCACATCGTCAGCATCGGTCTACCGCGACCGGATCATTAGTGGTTCGAACACGGTCGTGCGCGTCGGACAGACGAAGGACGTCGCCTCCGGCAACATGAACGGGCCGACTCAGCAGGGCACCGGCTGTTCCGGCAACAGCGGACGCATCTCAGGTGACGACTCGGACTTCGACGATGTGGTGGAGACGGTGGGTAGTTCCTACCGGGTGCTCGACTGGAGCAGCCCGCGACTCGTCATCATCCCACGCGTCTCGTTCCCCGACAGTCAGCACGCGCTGGTGCTCGGGTTCTCGGCGTTCTTCATCGAGCAGTGCGCCAGTAACGGCGCGGTGGTGGGGCGCTTCATTGACACTGTCGTCCCAGGCGGCGAGTGGGCACCCTATGACGCCAGTGTGGGCGCCTTCGGCGCGCTCGCCGTGCGCCTGGTGCGCTGAGGAGGACGCGATGGCACTCGTACGTCGCGTGGATCGCCTGACGCTCATCGCTGTGCTTCTCGCCGTCCTCGGTGGTGGGGCAGCCTATGTCGCCATGCGCACGCCTGCTGCCGTCGGCGCGACCGAGGAGCGCCGTCCGTTTGTGGTGGCGGTGCAGCCGGTGGCCGCCGGTGAGCGCATCACCCGTCGTGCCTTGCGCGTCGACTCGATGGCAGCGACTTCATTGCCGCGCGGCGCGGTTGCCACCATTGAGGAAGTCGAGGGCAGGTATGCCACCCTGCCCATTGTCGCGGGCGAACCGTTCCTCGTGGCGAAACTCTCTGACTCCGCGCCCGGAAGCGGGCTAGCGGCACTGGTGCCACCCGACCGCCTCGCTGTCTCCATCGCCGTCAACGACGTCATCAGCACCGGTGGCCTCCTGGCTCCTGGCGACCACGTCGATGTCCTCGGCGTCATCTCGAAGGAAGCCGGCGCGAGCGCAGAGGTGGTCCTTAGCGACGTCACCGTGCTAGCCGTCGCGGGCAACCTCCTCGGCGCGGAAGCGGAGAAGGCGCGGGGCAAGGCTGGCGCCGACAACCCGAGATCCCTGAACGCGACGGTCACCCTGGCCGTCACCAGTGATGAGGCACGGAGACTCGTCCAGATGGACGAGATCGGGAAACTGCGGCTCGCTTTGCGCGGTCGCACGCAGGCAACCCAGTGACCACGCAAGCCGATGGTGGAGGCGAGCATGGGACGTAATGTGCAGGTGTTGCTGGTGGATCCGGATCCGGACCACCGTGAGACTGTCAAACGGGCGCTGGCCCAACGCTCGATCGCCGTGGTCGGAGAGGCGCACTACGGCGTCGAGGCCGCACGTCTCGCGGGAGCCCTGCAGCCGGACGCGATCCTCGTGCACCTGCGCGAACCCTTCGCGCTGTCCCTCCGCACGCTCGAGGCAGTGCAGGCCGCTGCACCCAATGCGACGCCCCTCGTGATCTCGAAGGACCTGACGCCTCAGACCGTGCAGAAGGCAATGCTTGCGGGCGCACGGGGCTACATCGTGAGCCCGGTCGTGCCCGAGACCCTGGAGGCGACGCTCACCACCGCACGGGCACGCCACCAGGTGCTCATTGACCGCGCGACCTCCCATTCCGTGCGTGAGCTCCCCGCCGCAGGGGCGATCCTGACGGTGTTTGGCCCGAAGGGCGGGGTCGGCAAGACGACCCTGGCTGCCAACCTCGCCCTGTCGATCGCGCGCCAGACCTCCGCGCCCGTTGCGCTCGTGGATGCGGACGTCCAGTTCGGTGATGTCGCGCTCTCGATGGGCATCGAGGCCCCTCGCACGCTGGCAGACCTCCTGGACGCGATGGCTCGAGGTGAGACCCCAGATATCAAACCCTATCTGGCACAGCATCCGGCAGGCGTCTCCGTCCTGGCGGCCCGTCACCGCCACGAGCTCAGCGCCCCCGCTGACCCAGAGGCTGTGGCTGCCGTCCTTCGTGAACTCGCACAGACCTTCGACTTCGTGGTTGTCGACACTCCGGGGACGTACTCCGCGGCCGTCGCTGCGGCGCTCGATGAATCCACCACGGTGTTCCTGGTGACGAGCGCGGACATGGCGAGCGTGAAGGATGCTCGCATGGCAGTGGACGCGCTCCGCCGCGAGGGATTCTCGGAGGATCGCGTAAAGCTCGTGGTGAACCACGCGACGAACGCGAACTCGGTGACCGAGGCGGACATCGCACGGACGGTCGGCTGCGACATCTTCTGGAGCATCCCGCACGACCGTGCCGTGCCGGTCTCCACCCAACGAGGCGAACCCCTGGTGCTCGCGGACCCGAGCGCGAAGATGGCGAAACGGGTCCAGGCGATGGCGGCACATATCGGCGGTGGGGGGGCAGGAGAGGACATCGATGGAGGCGGATCGTTGTTTGGTGTGTTCCGGCGGGGGCGGTAGCCAGTGCTGCGACGACAGTTTCGTGAAGACCCTCGAGTCATGGTGGGTGGCGATCCCGCTACCGCCCCCGGCTTCGATGGTGGAGTTCGGGAGGTGCCCGGGGACGACGGCCGCCCGGTGCCGCCTCCTGCGGTTGTCGAGCTCCCGGAGGCGCGCCCGCTTCCGCCCCAGGTCGCGGCCCTCCGCGACCTCGTCCATCGGAGGCTGATCGACGAACTTGACCAGCAACGTCTGGCCAGTCTGCCGTCCGAGGAGGCGCGGCGCGCGGTCTGCGACGCAGCCGCGCAGGTGCTTGCCTCGTCCGCCAACATTGGTGAATGGCGCCAGCAGATCCTTGATGAGATCGCAGATGAGGTGCTGGGGTTCGGCCCGCTGGAGCCGCTTCTCCGAGACGACACCATCAGCGAGGTGATGGTGAACGGCCCGGAGGACATCTGGATCGAGCGGGGCGGGCGTCTCTCGCGGTCAGGCGCCCGCTTCCGCGACCGCGCCCACGTGATGCACGTCATCGAGCGCATCGTGGCGCCGCTGGGACGTCACGTGGACGAGGGCTCGCCCATGGTGGATGCGCGGTTGCCTGACGGGTCGCGCGTGAACATCGTGGTGCCGCCTGCCGCTCCGGACGGGCCGAAGATCACGCTCAGGAAGTTCGCCCGACGACGCCTCACACACGTAGACCTTGAACGGATTGGCACGCTGACGCCGGAAGCCACGACGTTCCTGCGTGCGTCAGTCGAGGCCGGCCTGAACGTGTTGGTCTCGGGTGGCACTGGGACAGGTAAGACGACGTTGCTCAACGTGCTCTCCTCGTTCATCGGTCACCACGAGCGCGTGGTGACGATCGAGGATCCCGTCGAACTTCAACTGCAGCAGCCGCACGTCGTGTGCCTCGAGGCGCGCCCACCGGGACTCGAGGGCACTCGCCAGATCACCCAGCGTGACCTGGTTCGCAACGCCCTGCGCATGCGGCCTGACCGCGTCATTGTTGGCGAGGTACGCGGGGCCGAGGCCTTCGACATGTTGCAGGCGATGAACACTGGGCACGACGGATCTATCTCGACCGTCCATGCGAACACGCCGCGCGATGCGGTCAGCCGCGTGGAGAACATGGTGCTGATGGCGGGATACGACCTGCCTGACCACGCGGTCCGGGAGCAGATCGCGTCCGCGATCCAACTGATCGTGCAGATCTCCCGGCTTCCCGACGGCTCACGGCGCATCACGCACGTGACCGAGGTCGCTGGCATCGAGGGTCAGACGCTGTTGCTGCAGGACCTCTTCTTACTCGAGATCGATGGGCGCGACGAGGCCGGGAACCTGCGAACGCGATTTCGACCCACTGGTCTGCAGCCTCAATTCAAGGAGCGCTTCGAGCGCGCGGGCGTGGCGTTCCCCGCGGAGATATTGCGCCGCACCGACTGGGGCGAGCCGTGATCGAGGCGTCCCCGCTCGCTGCGGAGGGTGCGATCGCGGCCGCCGTCGCCGTGGGGTCATCGCTGTTCGCTGCCACGCGCATCGTCGGCCGAGCCATCGATGGCGGCCACGCGCACTCACGGGCGCGCCTCGGCCGTATCACGGCCGGCGCCTCGGTCGATGCACCGATCGGCACTCGGGTTGCGATGATGCGGGCTCGTCGCGGACCGGCTGTGCCGGCACTGCGCGCGTGGATCACCAAAGCCGGAGTTCCCTGGGAACCCATCGATCTTCTCGTGCTCACTCTCGTCACTGGCGCGCTTGCATCGCTGCTCGTCTTCGCAGTGGCGCGACAGCCGTTGGCGGCGCTGGCCGTCGCGCCCGTGGGGGCCGCCGCCCCATGGATGCTGTTACACCGCAAAGCGGCCAGTCGCGGTACCCGTCTCAACACTCAAGTGGTCGATATGGTTGAACTGCTGGCCTCCTCACTGAAGTCGGGTTTCGGTGTCGTGCAGAGCCTGGAGATGGCCGCTCGCGAGCAACCGGAGCCAATGTCAGGCGAGCTACGGCGGGTTGTCCGCGAAATCCACCTGGGCAGTAATACCGAGGAGTCGCTGGAGCGATTCGCCCAGCGGGCGGGTGACGCCGATCTCACGCTCGTCGTGACAGCGGTGTTAGTGCAGCGTCGAGTCGGCGGTGACCTCGCCGAAGTGCTTCTCAACCTCGCGGGGACGATCCGCGACCGCATCCGCGTCCGAGGCGAGGTGCGCGCACTCACGGCGCAGGCGCGGATGTCGGCGTGGATCGTCGGGATGCTTCCCGTCGCCCTGTCGGGTGCGCTGTTTGTACTCGCGCCAGCCCACATCTCGCTCCTCTTTACTGACCCGACCGGCCGCCTCATGGCGATGGGTGCGATCACCCTTGAAGTGGTTGGCTTCTGGATGGTCCAGCGCGTGTCGCAGATCGACTACTAGGGGGCGTCGATGCCGCTAGTCGCCGCCATCCTGATCGGGCTCGCGTGCTTCGTCGCGACTCTCGCGTTTCGTCCTCGGCACTCAGTTGCGGATCGGCTCAACATGGTCGGTGCGGCGGACGACTCCGTCCGGCCGGACGCGTTCCACCGTGTCCTGCTGCCCGGTGCACAGGCACTGTCCGGAGTCGCGAGGCTCCTCGTCCCGTCCGACGTTGCCCGTCGACTCTCGCGGACGATCGAGCAGGCTGGGCAGCCGGTGACGCTCGGCACGTTCCTGGTGATTGTGGTGGTCTCGTCGGGCGGGCTTGCGCTCTGGATGGGGATGGGGGCACTGCGGAGTGGGATGGCGCCGGGATCGGCGATGCTGCTCAGTGTCATGTCCGGAGGGGTTGGTCTGGCGGGGCCGCTGATATGGCTCCGCGGGCGTGCCGCCCGCCGTCGACTGGCCGTCGAGCGAGCACTCCCCGACTTCCTCGACCTCGTTGTGGTGTCCGTCGAGGCCGGACTCGGATTCGAGGGGGCAGTCGCCCGGATCGCTGAGCGCGCCGAGGGCCCGCTCGCTGCCGAGTTCCGTCGCGTACTGGCCGATCAGAACCTCGGGTCGACGCGCCGCGCAGCACTGCAGTCCATGCTCCAGCGCTGTCCTGCTCCCGGGGTGGGGTCACTGGTCGCCGCCATCCTTCAGGCCGAGCAGACCGGGATGGCCATCGGCCAGGTCTTGCGAGCGCAGGGTGACCGCCTGCGTGTCCGTCGTCGTCAGCGCGCTGAAGAGGCCGCGATGAAGGCGCCGCTGAAGATGCTCTTCCCGCTCGTCTTCTTCATCTTCCCCTCGCTCTTCGTCGTCGTGCTGGGACCGGCCGTCCTCTCCCTGATGCGCTCATTCGAAGGGACATAGACGGTGTACCAGGCGGTGGTGCTGGGTTCGGACGGCTCGGCGCAAATCATCCTCGGTGATCGCATTGCGTTCGCGCGCTCACCGCTGGCGCGGCTTCGAGGCTTGCTCGGGCGTGTTGGGCTTGAGCCTGGTGAGGGTTTGCTCTTGCGCCCCTGCAATGGCGTCCATACGTGGGGCATGAAGTTCAGCATCGACGTGGTGTTTCTGGATGCTGGGGGCAACGTCCTCCGCGTCGAGCGCGCGATGCGCCCGGGCCGCATGGTGCCGTGGGTGCGTCGGGCGAAGCAGGCGCTTGAGCTGCCCGCTGGCGCGACGACCGCCATCGGCCTCGACGTTGGTGCGCGGCTCGCTATTGAGGAGTGCGGGTAATGATTCTGGACCTGTGGTGGCTCCCGATCGTCCCGGCAGCGGTGGCCGCCATCGTCGACATTCGCCTGCGTCGACTGCCCAACGTCATCGTGATCCCCGCCCTTCTGGCCAGTCTCTCGTTTGCTGTCTACGGAGGTCACATCGCGGTCGCACTCGCGGGAGCGGTGCTGGCCGCCGCGGTGGGGCTGGCGATCCGAGTCGCTGCCCGAGGCGGTTTCGGATTGGGCGATGTGAAACTTCTGGCGTACGGCGGTTCGATCGTCGGGATCACCGGCCTGACAACGTTTCTGACAGGCACCGCCATCGGTGGCGGGGTGCTGGGGGCGTTATACCTCGGCAGCCGGGGGCGCCAGGCCAGCGTGCCCTATGGAGTGGCTATCACGCTTGGATTGGCGCTCGCGGTCGGACTCAGCGATTAGGCCGTAGTCCCGGGGCGTCAGATTCGATGCAGCCGTCCGAAGCATCACGAACGAGATTCGCGTTCTGCATACCGAGTGCATCCAGCTAAGCGATGCATTGCGTATTATCCACGAATCACTCGAAGGACGACGCGCACCACGGATCTGGCGTCGCATGAGTGCAGGAGGTGGACTGTTGGAGGAGCGGAACTACTGGTCACGGGCGCTCGAGGGGGGCGTGTCCCGTCGGACCGTCCTGCGCGGCGCCGGCATCGCGGGCGCTGGGCTCGCGGGTGCAGCCCTCATCGGCTGCGGCAGCAAGAAGGAAACCAAGCCTGCGGCGGCCACCCCGGCTGCAGCGGCGGCGAACGCTCAGGCCACTGCCTCTGACCCGTTCGCGAACATCAAGCGTGGTGGCGTCTTCAAGGGCGACCTCACAGCTGACCCGGTCACGATCGACCCCTACGGGAACGCCTCGTTCACGGCCAAGGGCATCGCTGGCTACAGCTACAGCCGTCTCTACAAGGTCGCGGCCCGTGGTGACAAGAACCCGTACGCCGTCGGCACCGAGCCGGACCTCGCCCAGAGCGCTGAATCAACTGACGGCCAGAACTGGACCGTCAAGCTCAAGAAGGGCGTGAAGTTCCACAACATCGCCCCGGTCAATGGCCGCGAGGTCACGACCGAAGACGTGATGGCCTCCTGGAAGCGCCTCACGGACGAGAAGGGTCCGAACAAGGACGCGGCGAAGGAC
>SCVR01000293.1 GCA_004296805.1 Dehalococcoidia bacterium | reverse complement strand
AGAGATGGCGATCGCCAGAAGGACGGCAGGGAACGCATAGAACATGTCCATCGTGCGCATGATGACGGCGGCGACCCAGCGTCCGATGAACCCGGACAGTGAACCAAGGGCGGTCCCGATGACGGTCGCGACGAGGACCGGCGCCAGTCCCGCGATCAGGGACATCCTCCCGCCGTACAGGATGCGCGTGAGCATGTCACGGCCCTGCTCGTCGGTGCCCAGCAGGTGTCCTGGAGTGCCGATTGCCTTCAGGCGGTCGATCGGCTGGCCCACGGTGGGGTCGTAGGACGTGAGCAGGGGTGCGAACACTGAGAGCGCCACCAGGACGAGCAGGACGCCGAGCGCGGCGAGCCCCACGCGACTGCCCAAGAATCGCCGACGAGCAGCCTGCAGGTAGGACTCTGGCGCTGCGGGCGTATCGACGGCGGTCCATGCCGTGATCGCGGAGTGTGTGGTCATCGGTTCTGCGAGTGCCATCGGAATCTCCTTCCATCTCCTGCCGGTACGGGCAGGCGCGCCCTCACGCCGCCCGCTTCTGGCGCGGGTCGAAGGTCATCTGCAGGAGGTCAACGAGCAGGTTGAGAATCACGAACGTTGCGGCGATGACCACGGTGGTCGCCTGGACGACACGCAGGTCACGTGCAGCGATGGCGTTGAAGACCAGTTGTCCCAGTCCGGGCCAGGAGAAGATGGTCTCGATCAGGACGGAGCCGCCCAGGAGGAAACCCACCTGTAAACCCGTGGTGGTGAGAACGGGTGAGATGGCGTTCTTGGCGACATGGAGGAGGACCTGACGCTCGCGGAGGCCTTTGGCCCGGAGTGTGTCGACGAACTCCGCCTTGAAGGTCTCCACGATGCTGGCGCGGGTGACCCGTGCGGTGATGGCGATGCTGACCATAGAACCGGAGATGACGGGCATGATCAGGTGCTTCAGGAAGGACGGGAAGCCACCATCAAAGGTCGCCATCCCTCCCGCCGGCAAGACTTTCAACTGCGCTGAGAACACGATCAGCAACAGGATCGCTACCCAGAACGATGGTACCGAGAGCCCGACGATCGCCAAGCCCGTGACGAAGCGGTCGATGGCGGAGCCTCGATAGACCCCAGCCAGCGTGCCCAGTGAGATACCGATGGTGAGCCCAAAGGCCGCAGAGAAGCCGGCCAGTAATGCGGTGTTCTTCCACGCCGCAGCGATCAGGTCAGCCACCTCGCGGCGGCGGAACGGGGAGTATCCGAAGTCCCCGCGCATCATGTCGAACAGCCATTGGACGTAGCGAACCGGGAGGGGTTGATCGAGACCGAGTTCGGTCGCCAACCGAGCGCGGTCAGCGGGGCTGGCATCCTGCGGCAACAGAAACGCCAGCGGGTCACCAGGCAAGATCGACAGCAGCAGCCAGATCACGACGGTCACGCCGAGCAACGTTGGGACCGCCATGGCGATTCGTCGAAGTGCGAGCGTCATCATTAGCGGGCCACCGCCTCGACCGGACGCACCGCGTTGAGACAGCGGACGCCATGCCCTGGGGACACGGGAACAAACGTGGGGACGGCGTCCCAGCAGGCCGCCTCCGCGGCGTGGCAGCGCGGAGCGAACGAACAACCCGGCGGGAGATTGGCCAGGTTCGGTGGGGATCCGGGGATCGCCTCGGGGCGATCGTGCTGGCCGGGACGGATGTTGGCCTCAAGCAAGCCCCGGGTATAGGGGTGCTGGGGCGACCGCACGATGTCATCGAGCCGTCCGAATTCGACGATGCGGCCGGCATACATCACCGCGATGTCGTCTGCGATCTCGGCGACGACGGCGAGGTCATGAGTGACGAAGATGATCCCCATCCCCATGCGGTGCTTGAGATCGCGGAAGAGGTCGAGGACGCGCGCCTGGACGGTTACGTCGAGCGCCGTGGTTGGCTCATCCGCGAGCAACAGCCTGGGGTTGGAGACGAGTGCCATGGCGATGACGACTCGCTGGCGCATGCCGCCGGAGAGCTCAAACGGGTAGGCCTTGAGCCGCCGTTCGGGAGACGGAATCTGGACCGTCTGAAGGAGCTCGAGCGCGCGGTCAGCCGCCTCCGACCGTGGGAGGGTGCTGTGGCGGCGGATCGTCTCCACCAGTTGTTGTTCAACAGTGAAGACGGGGTCAAGCGCGGTCATGGGATCCTGGAACACCATGGACACTGACGCACCCCGCATGTCCTCGCGCTCGGAGGAGGACATTGAGATCAGGTCACGCCCGTCCAACAGGATTTCACCCGAGATGCGGGTTGACTTCGGCTGCAATCCGAGGATGGTGCGCAACATCGCACTCTTCCCGGAGCCGGATTCGCCGAGAACGCCGAGGACACGGCCCGCCCGCAGCTCGTAGGAGACGTGATTCACGGCCGTGAGCCAGCCGTGTCGTGTGGGGAACTGTGTGGTGAGGTCACGCACGACCAGCAACGGCGTGTCTGCGGCGCAAGGAGCGGACGACGTGTCTGCGACCGTCGGCCGCGGGGAGGTCATCAACATCGCGTTGCTCCTTCGCTGCACGTTCGATGCAGTGAACGGTACGCACCCGGCATGTCGAGCCCGTGACCTCGATGTGACGCATACGTGTCGCCTCGATGTCCGCATGCCTACATGAGCACTTCGCCGAGACGTCACCGTCGGACGAGGGAAGTACGCCCCGAAGACCGCAGACAGAAACGCGAAGGCATCCCTTCATCGACGGTTCACGGCACTGTCACCGCGCCGAAAACGGCGTTGTCTACGTTGACTTACATCCACATTGCCCGCGTCCTGCGGGCGGAGTCGCGGAGGTCTGCATGCGCACCCGCAAACGAATGATGGTGCCGATCGTCCTGACCCTGCTGACCTCGGTCTGGCTCGGTGCCTGCGGCAGCGACTCGGGCGGTGCGCAGAATGCTGCCTCCAGCTCGCCCTCCGCGAGCGCCGCTCCGGACCGCAGCGGGTCAGGGGGCACACTGGTGATCGGAATGACAGCGGGGAACATCCCGTTACCCAACACGCCACCCGACCAAGGGTTCGAAGGGCGCCGGTTCGTCGGATACCAGATCTACGACGCACT
>SCVR01000292.1 GCA_004296805.1 Dehalococcoidia bacterium | reverse complement strand
GCTGTGCGTCGCCGCAGCATGCGCCATTACGCCGCCCGGCGCGCTCAGCGGTCCGATATGGCCCTCCCGGCCGGGTGCGGGGAGCGCCTCGGCGGTTGCCAGAAACACCCCCTCGGCGTCGAGGAGCAGGCGGACGGGCAGCGGCAGAAGGCGCTCGTCAGGCATGGAGCGAGTCTAGCGGGAGCTGGCCTGCGCTCTATCTGGGGCTGGGTCGAGCCGCTCAGGCGGCGCGGCGGCGGATGGTTCCCCCACGGGTCACGATCGCGGGCGGGGCAAGCCGGGGAAACTGTGCCGGCGCGAGCACGATGTCACGCGCTCCGTCGGTCGAACCCTCGATGTACTCCCGGATCAGGGTGACGGCGGCAGCGCCGAGCATGATGCCGAGGACGATAGCGAAGAGCATTCTGAACCCCCTGAACGGAACGAGTGTTCTGTTCCGAACAGGGGAAGAGTAGAACGGTCGTTCTGTGGTTGTCAACGGGCCGCGGGCGTTCGGTTACGGACAGGCGCCGCGGGGAGTACGTTACAGAAGTGCGGATATCAGCGGGGGTATTATTTCAAATTCATCGCAACCCAACCTGCATCTCCGAACGTCCGTACGCCTGCTGGCAGGCGGGCGGCGGATCCGTTCGATCAAGTGGCTGAGTGCTCTCGGGCTGGCGGTGATCCTGAGCGGAACGTTCCTCGCCACCGCTACGGCCGCGGGGCCAACCTACCTGAGTGACTGCACGGGAACCACGCTGCCGCCGACCTGCGGTACCCCGGTTGCTCGATGGGATACATCAGGTGGGGCGATCCCGTTCTGCACGTCTCAGGGTGGCCGACCCATCAGGATTGGGTCCGGCCAGTTCGAGAAGGCCGTCCGCGACGCCATCGCCGTCTGGAACGCGGCAGGGGCCCAGATCGTGGTCAGCTACTCCGGAGATTGCGCTGGGAGTGGCGGCGATGGTCTCACCGGCGTTCGCAATGAGATCCGGTTCGACATCGCCGGGACGATGCTGGGTACGACCGATGGTGCGAGGACTCAAGTTCAGATGAGTCTGTCTCCTGGCGTGAACCCGACGTCCCGGATGATCGTCGAGGCCGACATCGTCATCGGCCAGATCGCTGGGACCCTGGATCCCGCGTGCTTCGGCGATCTCGTCGTGCATGAGATGGGACATGCGCTCGGCCTGGGTCACAGCGCTGACGTCACCGATGTCATGTACCCCGTCCTCCGCTCGGACATTGGTGCCTGCTCGATGAAGCCATCAGCGCAGGAGTACGACGTCCTCCGATCGCTGTATGGGGCGGCGTCGCGGCCAACCGTCACGGCGCAGTCGTTCGCACCGGTGCCGGCCGCGCCTGCCAAGCCGGGCATTGGTCAGGAACGGCTCGCGCTGGCCCTCTTCGCTGGCGGCACTCTGGACGACCTTGAGGTTTGGGCGCATGCCTCGAATGCGGTTGGAGTATCGGTGCCGGACGCGCGCGGGATCCTCCACACCCTCGTGGTCGGCAGCCCGGCGTGGGTGAACGTGGACTTCCGGGCTGCGTTCCCCCGTGGCTGGAGCGTGGCGACCCCCATGATTCTCTCGCGCTGAGGACGATGTGGGCGTTCTGGTGCCCGCAGCGCACCTACTTCGGAGGCTGGAGCGCCGCCTGGCCGCCGAGGTAGGGGCGAAGCGGCGCGGGGAGTTCCACCGAACCGTCCTCGAGGGCGTGGGTTTCGAGGATCGCCGCGAGGGTGCGCGGGAGCGCCACGCCCGAGCCGTTCAGCGTGTGAAGGAACCGCACCTTCCCGTCCGCCCCTCGGTAGCGGAGGTTGGCCCGGCGCGCCTGGAAGTCGAGGAAGTTCGAGACAGACGACACCTCCAGCCACTCCTGCGCGCCGGGCGCCCAGACCTCGATGTCGTAGGTCATGGCAGAGGCGAACGTGAGGTCGCCGGAGGCGAGGCGGATGACCCGGTAGCGGAGGCCGAGGGCAGCGACGATTTCGACCGCGTGCCCGAGCAGTCGTTCGAGGGCATTCCAGGAGTCGTTTTCCTCGACGAACTGGACCATCTCGACCTTGTCGAACTGGAACCCGCGCTTGATCCCCCGGACGTCACGACCGGCGGAGAACTGCTCGTGGCGGAAGCAGGCCGTGTACGCCACGTGGTGCAGCGGCAACGTCTGCGCTTCCAGGATCTCGTCGCGGTACATGTTCGTGACCGGCACCTCGGCGGTCGGGATGAGCCAGAGGTCGGTCCCCTCCGCGCGGAACATGGTGTTTGCGAACTTCGGCAGTTGCCCCGTGCCGACGAGGGCAGCCTCGCGCACGAGGAACGGCGGGTAGATCTCTTCGTACCCCTGTCCCCGATGCACGTCGAGCATCCATGAGATCAGCGCGCGCTGGAGCCGCGCCCCGTCGCCGCGCAGGAAGTAGAACGGCGATCCTGAGACCTTCGTCCCCCGCTCGAAGTCGATGTATCCCGCATCGACGCCGATCTCCCAGTGGGGTTTGCGGTCGGCCTCGACCGCAGGGTTCGTCACGCTGTGGACGGGCACCGGGGGGTCGACGCGGCGCTGCGATCCGTCGCGTCCGTCACCCTCCAGCACGATGACGGCATCTGGCTCTCCGCCCAGCGGGACGTCCGGATGCGGGATGTTTGGCACCTGCAGCAGGAGCGCCTGGAGGGTGGTGTCCAATTCACGCAGTTCGACCTCGCGCGCATCGAGACCGGACGCGACGGCACGCTGCGCCTCGATGAGTCGCTGTCGCTCGGCTGGATCCTTCGCGGCGCCGATCGCCTTTGAGGCGTCGTTGCGCTCCTTGCGCATCCACTCGACGGCCACGAGGAGGCCGCGGCGGCGCTCGTCGGCAGCGAGGATCGCGTCGAGCGGGGCGTCGGAGCGGCGGTTGGCCAGCGCGCGTCGGACATCGTCCGTGCGCTCGCGGATGACCTGGATGCTGAGCACGGCCTGCTCCTTCGACGACGTCCCCCGAAGCGGCGAGCCTACCCCGCTGCCGCGATTGCCGCGAGGCCGAGTTCGCGCACGTCGCCGTTTACCTCGGGAGAGTCCAGGGCCGCGGCGTCGAACCAGGTCCAGTCGTATCCGTCGTCCGGCAGCGCCGTGTCGGCGACCAGCGGCCGTGTGAAGTAGACGAAATCGATGTGCTGGTGCGGCTCGTCCAACTTCCCGTCTCTGGGGATGTCGTACACGCCAATCTTCGCGGGAGCGATCACCTGGCCCGGAGGCTCCACGATGAACCGCGGCCCCGTTGGGAGGATCTCCACGGGCAGCCCGCACTCCTCCAGGACTTCACGCAGGACGGCCTGCACCGGGTCTTCGTCATCCTCGATGTGGCCCCCTGGGGGAAGCCAGATTCGGAGGCGAGGGTGGCGGTGCAGCGCCGTGCGACCACCGATGGAAACGAACCCGCTGACGGTGAAGTGGCGGTGCATCCAGACTCCTCGCGAGGTCGCTGAGCGTACCCCGCGGAGATTGGAGCCGCACCTGCCAGCGAACGCAGGGGTGATGGAAGCCGTTCACCCTCTATGCACACACACCGGCCGGCCCTGGTGACGTTGATCGCCCTCGTTGGTGTACTCATTGCGCTCTTGCTCGCCCTCCTCCCACGCGAGGCGGACGCCGCATCCATCGGCCTCCGGATGCCCGCGCCGGCCGGGACGCAGTGGAAGGCGGCCTCCGGCTACAACACTGCCACGCATCTGGGTGTCGATCCCTACGCGCTGGACCTCGTGCGTGCCGACGGTGTCCCAACAGCCGGCACCGTTGTGCTCGCGCCCATCAGCGGGACGCTTGGCGGCGGCGGGACATCGCAGGACTGCGCCTGGATCCGCACACCAGACGTGACCGTCCTGATCTGCCACATCATCACGGACAGCACCGCTGTGCGGAACGCGACGGTCGTCCAGGGTCAACGCCTCGGCGTCGTGGCGCCCGAGGGCCAGAAGGGGAACAACGGCCTCCCCCACATCCACCTCGCCGTGAATCGAGGAGGCAGTAGCGGCACCTCGCTCCCGTTCGATGGCGACTACCTGCTCGATGGCGTCGCGTTTCCCGCGACCACCGCCCCGAACGCCTACAGCGGCGCCCCCGTCGTGACCTCGACCAACGCCGCTGCTCCGGCAACCCCGATTGTGGTCGCCGCCAGCCTTCGAGGTCGCATTGTGTCTGGCGTGGTGCAGACGCAGGGTCTCGGCCTGGTGATGTTCGGCGGTGGCAGTAACGCTGAACTCGTCAACGCCGCCGCCTGCGGCAGCACGTCCGCCACCTTCTGGGTCACCATCGGCGGGCGCTTCGTCGGTTACATCCCGGCTGCCCTCGTCCCCCAGGTCAACGCCGAATGGGATGCGACATTCCCGGGGGGCATTCCCGCCAACACGCCGATGCTGGTGCGATGCCGGTAGCACTGCCTACATGTCGCTGAAGTAGCGGAAGCCCCCGTCCAGCCAGGCATGTTCGAAGTGCTCGAGGCTCTCGATCACCGCATGCGCCGCGGGGTGCGGCGGCGGGACATATGTTGCCTGTCGGGACTGCACGACGCGCATGCCTGCCGTGGAAGCCGAGACGATGCCGTGCACCGAGTCCTCGATGGCGAGGCACATCTCGGGAGTGACCCCGAGGAGTCGCGCCGTGTGCAGGTAGACATCCGGAGCGGGCTTGGTCCGCGCCACGTCGTCCGCGCTCACGACGAGAGGGAAGTGGTCACGCAGGCCGATGGCGCGCAGCGTCCGCTCGATCGAGTCGTGGCTGGAAGCGGACGCCACGGCGACCGGAAGCCCGCGGGCGCGTGCAGCGTCGAGGAGGCCGGCTGCGCCTGCCATGGCCTCCAGCCCGCGCTCCAACATCTCGTGATAGGTCGGAAGGATGCGCGTGCGCAGGAAGTCTGGGGCGAACCCGTGGTTCGTCGTGAGCCACTTCTCGAGGCCATGCGTGCCGATGAACTGTTCGTACTCGGCTTCGGTGAACGGGTGCGGGTGCATCGCGTCACGGGTGGCGGCATAGAACAGTGGCTCGGTGTCCGCCAGCACGCCGTCCATGTCGAAGATGAGCGCACGCACCTCGTGACGGGCCATCGCTACATCTCGGCGGGCGTGGCTGCGAGGCCAGCCCGCGCCTCGCGTTCGAGGAGATGCTTGAGGTTCCAGAGGGAGTCACGGAGCGCTTGCACGCGGTGCGCACGGTGCACCATGACCTCGCCGACCGCTCCGATGGGGCCACCGGCCGGCCGGTATGCGACCTCCACCGTCAGGTGGACCTCGTGCGCGCCTTCCACATGCATCGCCCAGGTAACCGAGTCGAAGGCACCCGAGCCGTCTCGCACGTACAGGATGGAGCGTGCTTCGGATCCGTCTCGGCGCAGCCGGACGGCCTCGTTCCGCCCCGGGATCGCGAGGACGAACGCACAGGAATCCTCGTCCGCGGTGTACCGCTGGAAGTGCGGCGACAGCCACTCGTCATGTGTCGAGGGGTCGGAGAGGCGTCGATGGATCGCTGCCACGGGGACGTGGATGTGTACATCCTCGCGGATCGTGATGGGGTCGGGCACGACTACTGGCCCTCGGGTGGGGTGCCCTCGATGTTGGTGCCA
Organism: Dehalococcoidia bacterium; assembly: GCA_004296805.1. Lineage (GTDB taxonomy): Bacteria > Chloroflexota > Dehalococcoidia > UBA2979 > UBA2979 > SURF-43. The sequence goes on along the minus strand of SCVR01000292.1, from coordinate 1,657 downwards.
TCGCGAGGCCGTTCGCGGAGCGCCGGGAACAGCAGCACCTCGCGCAAGGAGTGCTCGCCCGTCAGCAGCTGCACGAGGCGGTCGATGCCGATGCCAAGGCCACCGGCCGGGGGCATCCCGTGTTCAAGCGCGATGAGGAAGTCCTCGTCCATGCTCTCGGCCTCGTCGTCGCCCTCCGCGCGCTTCGCAGCCTGCTCGACCATCCGCGCGCGTTGGTCGACGGGATCGTTCAGTTCCGAGTAGGCGTTGGCGATCTCGTAACCCAGGGCGAACAACTCGAACCGTTCGACGGTGTCGGGGTCATCGACCTTCTTCTTCGCCAGCGGCGAGAGCGCCGTCGGGTAGTCGAAGATGAAGGTTGGCTGGATCAACTTCGGCTCCACGAAGGTCGACATCAGTGCGTCGAGGATCGTGCCCCAGGACGCCCCTTCGGCGATCGGGACGCGGCGATCATGTGCCAGCGCTGCCAGGGCCTCTGTGGTCGGATAGTCCCGGTAGTCGATGCCCGCGTGCTCGATCAGCGCCGCGCGATACGTGGTGCGTGCGAACGGGGGCGCCAGCGAGACATCCGGGCTGTCTGCGTGGACGAGGTTCGTGCCACCGAGCACCTCGAGGGCCACGCCGGAGATCAGCGCCTCCACCATCCGCGCGACGTCTTCGTAGTCGGCATACGCCTCGTACGACTCGAGGAGCGTGAACTCCGGGTTGTGGCGGAAGGAGACGCCCTCGTTGCGGAACACCCGCCCGACCTCGAAGACCTTCTCGAAGCCGCCCACGAGGAGTCGCTTGAGATGCAGCTCCAAGGAGATGCGCAGGAAGAAGTCGCGGTCAAGGGCGTTGTGATGAGTGGTGAACGGTCGTGCGGCCGCGCCGCCAGCCTGGTCCTGCAGGACGGGCGTCTCCACCTCCAGGAACCCACGGTTGAGAAAGAAGCGCCGGACCGCGCTCACAATCTGTGCCCGCTGCGTGGCGATGGTCATCGACCGCTCGTTGGCCAGCAGGTCAAGGTAGCGCTGGCGCGCGCGTGTCTCAGGGTCCTTGAGGCCGGCCCACTGATCGGGCAGCGGCAGGAGGGTCTTGGTGATGACCCGCCACGCGGTAGCGGCGACGGTGACCTCGCCGGTGCGGGTCCGGAAGAGCGTTCCGGTGACCTCAAGGAAGTCCCCCAGGTCGACGAGGGAGAGGTCCTCGTAGTTCGCAAGCGCGTCGCGTCGGAAGTGCAGTTGGATCCGCCCGGTCGCGTCCCGCACGTCGAGGAAGGCGGCTTTCCCCATCATCCGTTGGGCGGTGACGCGCCCGACGACTGACACCTCGACGGCGCCCTCGGCCTCGCCGGATGCGACGAAGGCCGCGATGGCCTCCGCGGTGGTGTGGGTGCGCCGGACGCGTGCCGGGTACGGGTCGCCGGCTTCGAGGAGCCGCGCGCGCTTGTCGAGACGCTGCTGGAAGAGTTCGTGCTCGGAGGGCATACGGCTAGTAACGCATAGGTGTGCTGGACGCGCACGCTTGCCGCGCAGCGTGCGCTAGGTGTGGATCGTGGTGATCGTCAGCTCGACATCGCCGGCGGGGGCCTGGATCGTGACCTTCTCGCCCTTCTTCTTGCCTAAGAGTGCGCGGCCCACCGGGGACTTGTGCGAGATTCGGCCCTGCGTCGGGT
>SCVR01000291.1 GCA_004296805.1 Dehalococcoidia bacterium | reverse complement strand
GAAGCCGTCCGAGATCGACATCGCGATGATCTATGACTCGTTCTCGATCACGGTCGCGGTGATGCTGGAGGACCTCGGCTTCTGCAAAAAGGGTGAGGCCGGGTCCTACATCGAGGGCGGCCGGCTGCGGTTCGACCACCCGGGCGGGCCGGCGCTCAACACCGACGGCGGTGGGCTGTCCTCAAACCACCCGGGGATGCGAGGCATCTTCCTGCTGATGGAGGCGGCCCGGCAGTTGCGGGGGGAGTCCACCAGCCAAGTGAAGGACGCCAAGCTGGCTGTGGCGCATGGCAACGGCGGCTTCCTCGGTTCGCTGCACAGCGGCGGCACCATCATCCTCGGCGCTGACTAGCCCTCGACCACGACAGGAGCCCACGATGCCAGACCGCCCGATGCCAGTCTTCCCCGAGCTCGACACCCAGGCGTACTGGGACGCCACGAAGCAGCGGAAGTTGATCTACCAACAGTGCAACGAGTGCAACACCGTGGTGTTCACGCCGCGGGCACATTGCACCAGTTGTGGGAGCAATAGCCTCAAGACGCTTGAGTCGAAGGGGGAGGGCACCGTCTACACCTTCTCGGTCGTGCGGCAGAACCGTCAGCCGGCATTTGCTGAGATGGGGGCGTACTCGGTCGCTTACATCGACCTCGATGAGGGTTTCCGGATGTTGTCGACGGTCGTCGGGGTGGCGGACCCGACCACGGACATCAAAGTGGGGATGCGGGTGAAGGTCGACTTCGAGAAGCAAGACTCGAGCGAGTACCTGGTGCCCGTCTTCCGCCCGGCATGATCAGCGCACGATGACGGCCATCTGATGACCGACGCGCCGCGCCTGCCCCGTCCGCTGATCGGGCGTCGCATTGTCGAGGTCGGTGGCACGGTGCCCGCGGCCGCAGCTGCCAAGCTGTTCTCGGACTATGGGGCCGACGTGGTCAAAGTCGAGCCCCTGGGTGGCGCGTCGATGCGTCGCCTTCCGCCGTTTCCGGGAGACGTGCCGAGCCTGGAGTCCGGGGCGTTTCACGTTGCGTTGGACACCGGGAAGCGCTCCTTGGTCCTGGATGTTGAGACGGCATCCGGGCGCGAAGCTCTCGACCGGCTGTGCGCGCAGGCAGACCTCGTGCTGCTGCATGTCGCGCCTGCCCTTGCCGTCGACATTCGCGCGGGTGTCCGGGCAACGGCAGCACCTCCAGCGCTGGTCGTACTGACCGAGCACGGCTTGGACGGGCCGGCCGCGGACTATGCCGAGAACGACATGTCCCTGTTCGCGTGGTCTGGCCGGATGCGTCAGCACGCGATCGCCGGCGAGGAGCCGCTGCGCTACGCCCCGCAGGTGGCGCAGATGCAGTGGGCCGCCACCGCCTCGGCGGCCGGGGCGGCGGCGCTCTGGGCGCGGGCCAACGGCGAGCCAGCACGCGAGATCGAGGTGAGCGCCGTCGAGGCCCTGGCAGGCAATGTCGACACGTGGTTCGTGGCGTGGCAGTTCCAGGGGGCCGAGACGCCTCGGGCATCGGGCCAATCGAAGTTGGCGTATCCGGCCGGCTGCTACCGGTGTGCTGACGGGTACGTGGTGTTCGCTGCGGCGGGACAGCCGTTCTTCAACCGCCTGTGCGAAGGCATCGGGCACCCCGAACTGGCAACCGACCCGCGGTTCGCGGACCCCGCACAGAAGCCGCTGCACTTCGACGACTTCTTCGCTGTCCTGGATCCATGGCTTCGCACCCGGACCAAGCACGACATCTTCATCACCCTGCAGGGCTTCGGCGTGATGGTCTCGCCCGTCCTCGATGCTTCTGAGGTTGCCGGCGACGCTCAGGCGGTGGCACGTCACTCGTTCGTCGACCGTGAGGTGCCAGGTGCCGGCAAGACGACGATCGCCGGCCCTCCGTTCCGGATGACGGATGCCTGGGAGGCTGGCCCACCACCTCGTGTCGGGGAGCACACGGACGAGGTCCTCCGTGCCCTCGGTTACAGCACCACGCAGCGGCTGGCGCTGTTCCGTGCTGGCGTGACGGGATAGGCGTATGACCTCGCATCTGCTTGAGGGGATCCGGGCGATCGAGTTGTGCGAAGTGTGGGCCGGACCGACGGCCGGCTCGCTGCTGGGCGACCTCGGCGCCGACGTGGTGAAGGTCGAGTCGTTCCCGCGCAACTCGATGACTCGCCCACTGGCAGCGCCCGTGCCCGGGCCGGGCGAAGGGCCGCCGTGGGAGCGGAGCCACATCCACCACCTCGCGAACCGGAACAAGCGGAACGTGGCGCTGAACATCCGCAGCGACGCCGGTGTCGATGTCTTTCGACGGTTGCTCGCGACCGGCGACATCTTCTTCGAGGGCTACTCCGCGGGCACCGTGGACCGGATGGGCTTCGACTGGGAGACGGTGCACGCGATCAACCCTCGGCTGATCTATGTCTCACTCCCCGGCTGGGGTGCGAAGGGTCCGTACGAGGGCTACGTGACGCTGGGCTCCGGCCTTGATGCGGCGGGCGGCCACACGATCGTGCGTGGCTATCCCGAGCGGCCCATTGAGGACACATCCCCGATCTACCACTCGGATGCCACGGGCGCGCTCGCGCTGGTCTTCGCGGTGATCACCGCGCTCCACCGCCGGGAGCAGACAGGGAAAGGGGTGTACATCGACATCTCCCAGATCGAGGTGTTGAACTGGCACCTTCCGGCGCAGGTCGCCGAGTGGGCGATGAACGGCCGCCTGCCCGAGCGCCTCGGCAACCGCGACCCGTTGATCGTGCCTCATGGGTGCTTCCGCGCCGGAGGCGGAGAGGCGGGCGACGACTCGTGGGTGGTGGTCGCAGCGGAGACCGACCAGCAGTGGTCAGGCCTCGCGCGTGCAATGGGACATCCGGAGTGGGCCGTGCGCGGTCACCCGTGGGCGACGGTGCCGGGGCGTCTGGCGGCGAGAGACGAGGTGCACTCGGCAGTGCGGTCGTTCGTCGCGAGCGATACCGCGGAGCAGGTCGCTGTGCTCGTCCAGCGGCACGGGGCGATCGCCGCGCCAGTTGTCGCTCCGTGGTCGTTGCTGGCAGATCCTCAGCACCTGCATCGAGGCTGGATGCAGACCGTCGACCATCCGTATGTAGGGACCCAGATGTTCCCGGGGTTCCCGTGGCAGGTGAGCCCGGACGCGCCCTCGTGGGATCGCCCCGCAGCACTTGTCGGTGAACACAATGGTGAGATCTTCCGCGCGCTCGGCTACTCCGACGACGACCTCGCCCGGCTGCAGGCGGATGGCGTCATCGGCGACCGATACGGCGCCTAGCCGTCGGGCGGCACCGCTAGCGCGTACGGGCGACCGCGTTACTGGAGTCAGGTAGGCCAAGCTCGACGCTGACTCCGCGGTGATCCGAACCCGTCAGTGAGAACACGCTGTCGTCGACGACGTCCATCCGTCGAGTCAGGACGTGGTCGATCCGGACACCAAGGCGGCCGTAGGTGAAGTAGGTGGGCTTCATCAGGTGTCCGGTCGAGGCGATCCGGAGGTGTGTGCCGAGCAGGAGTCGGGCGAATGTCGGCGACAACGTCGTGGCGTTGAAGTCCCCGACGACGAGCAGCGGGCCATCCACGCCGTCAACCGTGTGCTCCAGGAGTTCGCGCTGTTGTCGGTTCACCTCGAATGCCTCGCCGTTGAGGGGGGGCATGAAGTGGACGCCGATCAGCGTGAGCCGTTGGCCGTTGACGTTGATGATCGTCTTCAGGAGATCGCGGCCGCGGTCGTCGGACGCGATCTGCAGGCGCTGCGCGTCTTCCAGCGGGAAGCGCGAGGCGATTGTGACCCAGGGCTCCGACGTGGAGATGCGGTAGGGATACGCCTCGGCGAGCCGGGGCGAGACGGTGGCCACGTCGTGCTGCAACTCCTCGAAGACGATGACGTCCGGGTCCTGCGCGAGCACGTCGTCCGCGAGCGCTGGCAACTGGTCGTTGCTCATCAGCACGTTGGCGGTGACCACGCGCAACTTCGGGCCGGTCGCTGCGGCCGCCGATGCGTGTGTGAAGAAGAGGTTGGGGGCCAGCAGTACCGCAAGCCAGGCGACGAGCAGGAGCGCGCTTGCCAGGGCCAGCACTCGATGTCGCATGACGAGCGTGGCCGCCGGGACAAGGAGGAGCGGCAGCCCGGCGTATGGCAGGAAGTTCGCCATGCCGTCAATCGCCCACACGAGAACCTCCGACGTTGTCAGGATGCCCGCCCGCTCGTGGACATCGACTGCCTACTATGTTGCCACATTGCCGTTGAACCCGATGGCGGTCCACCTTTGGTCATGTGGGGCAGATTTGAATCCGACGACAACAGTCTCGTTCCGAGATGACCAAGGTCCCCTTCTCGCGTGGTGGCTAGCCAACGGCTTCTCGGTGTTCCGACGGCTCCTCCCTCGTGTCCTTGTACTGGCAGTGCTGGTCACCGTGGGCGATCGGGTCATGGTCCGAATGGTCGAGCACGACTTGGTGCTCAGCCACGGAGTGGTGAGCGCACTGCGGCTCTTGGCCGCCCTACCGATACTTCGTTTCCCCTTCGTGGGGTTTGTCATGGCACTCGAGGCCGACAAGTGGGACTGGTTCTGGCTGGGCGAGGGCGCGCAGTCCACGGCGGCGCAGCTGGAGTATCAGGAGCTGGACAAGGTCCTCGACCTGTTCACGCTCGCGATGGCGCTCGCGGTGGCATGGCGGTGGGGAGACAGGACGATGCGACGCGCGCTCGTGGGCACGTTGACCCTTCGAGTGGTGGGGGTGTCCACGTTCCTGCTCACCCAGCAGGCGTGGTTGCTGATCGTGGCACCGAATGTCTTTGAGAACCTATACCTGATGTACGTAGTGTTCCGGATCGTTGCCGGTCGGGAGCAGATGCTGATCGATCGCACATCGATGCTGCTCGTCGGGGCCTTCGCGCTGGGGCCCAAGATGGCGGAGGAGTACTTCCTCCATTTCCTGGACCGACGACCGTGGGATTGGGTGAACCTGCCGGTGATCCCTGACGCATTCGAGCCTCGAGTGTGGGTCGGGATCATGTACTTCCCGATGCTCCTCGTCGTACTCGTGCTGGCTGGCAGGCCGGTTAAGCCCGCGCAAAGTCGAGGTTCTCCGTCACCCTGACGCCTCGCTCCCTGAACGACTCGGTGAGAAGCGCGATACGGCGCATCGCCTCCTGCAGGTTGTCGTTTCCGAGGTTGGCGTTCAGCAGGTCGATGTACCACGGCATCTTCGTCGGCTCGAGGACGTAGGCACGGACGATCTCGCGTGCGATCGGCAACGTCGACTGCTTTGAATCATCGAAAACGTCGCGGTCGTCGGCCGCGAGTAGCTTCGCGTATTCCTGATCGAGGAGGCGCTCGAACAGTTCAAGGCTGAACGGGTCACCGGCCCTCACCCCGAGTTCGGGCGCGTCGGCGGTTAACGTGGCAGCCTTGTGCAACCACTCCCACAGGATGCTGAGGCGGATCTCGCCAGTCGCCATGTCTTCCATCAGGTAGAGGATGTTGTCGTCCCCGAAGAAGTCGGCCGGCTTCAGCGCAGCCGCCTGCAGGCCCTGTCCGAAGGCGTTCCCGTATTGCAGGCCGACGCTGAGGAGATCCCGGGCACCTCGGATCGTGCGTTGGCCTGCGTCGAGGGCGAAGAGCGCCGCCGCGTCCTCGGGCGCGTAGGTCAGCCGGGGGAACGCCCGTCCGAGTTGGTTTTCGGCACCCGCGGACTCCCAGACCGGGCGGACGATGTGCACCATCTTCCAGTGGGCTACCCACTTGCCGCTCGCGCCCTCGCGTTGCTCTCGCTGGGCGCCTGCGACGGCGCGTTCCATCCCGGCCTTCACGCCGGCCTCGGATCCGACGGGGATGTTCGGTTCCATCCCACCCTGCCACAGCGCGAAGCGCCCGTTGACATCCGGGGTGTTCACGGCACGTCGGACTCGGTCTTCGTAGGCCCGCATGTAGGGGTAGGTCATGGTGATGACATCGATGTTGGGGTTCACGAAGGAGGGATCCCACGACATGGCGTCGGAGACGCTGTTGATGTAGTCCCAGCGGCCGGTGTTGAAACCGACGAAGTGCGTCCCCAACGCGGCTCGGATCTCCATCAACTGGAAGGCGGCCTCCACCTGCTCGACCAGGACATACGCCTTGATCGTCCCCGCGGGGAGACCGAATGCCAGTTCGACGGTGTCGAGGATGTCCGCCCAGAAGGCGGCCTCCTCGGCGGTCTGGATCTTGGGGAGGTAGAGGACCAACAACGATCCGTCGCGTAGCAGCCGCTCGTGGTTGGCTGCGGCATACAACGCGACGTCAGCCATCGACGCGGAGAAGCCAGTGCCGTCCGCGTGGCGGATGTGGCGGTCGTCAAGATGGAGACCACGCGCCCTGAAGATCCTGGTGGTGAAGCGGAGTTGCTGTTGCCAGTCCTCGATCGTGAGATGGCCGAAGAACTGCTTGGCCCCGGTGTTCATCTCGGAGGCGACACCCTCGGCTACTCGTAGGAAGAGCGGGTCGTGGTGAATCGCCAGCCGGAGGTTCCGCTGGTTGTCGAGGGACATCGTGGAGAGCTGGCCGAGGGCGTCCTCCCCATCGAACATCCAGCCGTCTGCGCCTGAGAGGAGTGCGTACGCGACGTTTCGGATGCTCTGGCTGGTCGGGGCGTTTGGGCGTGCGGCAGGCCCGGTCCCCTGGATCCACTGACGTCGGAGATCCGCGGGGATCTCGCTGCCGGTGAACCGCCCGTCCCGAGCATCCTGCACGCGGATGGACGTACGCGGGATCGTTGCCCCGGCGCTCAGGAAGGTGATCGGCTCGCGCTCCCGAGCGCGCCGCGCACGGCGCTCGATTCGCGCGCGCATGATCGCCTCCCGGTCGGCGTCGAGCGTGGCAAGTGCGTGGAGCGCGGCGAGGGCACCCGGGGTATAGACGTCCCCGTACTCGGCCAGCACGTTGCCTCGGAACTGCAACCGGTCCGAGACCACGGGCGGCTCCTGCTCTGCACGATGACCCATCGTAGAACACGCCCACCACGCCCTTCGGGCTCAACCGGCGTCCTCGATGCACATCATCACGGAGATGCCGCGGGCTCTTTCGGTAGAACGTTAGTTCTGATACCATCCCCTTGCCTCTTGGCGGGGGAACCGATGTCAGCCGAACCAGATACTCAGTCCCGATCGATAGCCTGCCTCGCGATTCCCTCGCTGGCGTTCCAGTGTGAGTTGGTGGAGCGTCCCGGCCTGGCTGGGACTCCCGTCGCGCTCAGTGACGAGGCCCGCTCGCGGATCGTAGATATGACTCGTGCAGCCCGGTTGTACGGCATACGTGCAGGGATGTCGCTTCGCGACGCAGCAAACCTGTGCCCCACCCTCAGCATCTTGGAGCCGCGTCCGGTTCTGGTCGCCCAGTACGCAGAGGCTCTGGTCGAGGCGATGGTCGCGGTCAGTCCGCTTGTGGAGGAGGCAGGACCGGGCACTGTGTTTGCCGACCTCCGTGGGACCGAAGGCCTGTACCCGCGCATCGAAGACGTGCGGCAGGCCGTCTATGCCGGCATCCCACCTCGGCTCAGTCCTCAGTTGGGCGTTGCAGGGGCCAGATTCACGTCGTACCTGGCCGCACTTCGATCTGCCCCGGCGGGCGTGGCCCATGTGCCGGCTGAGGCCGCCGCCGCGTTTCTAGCAGTGGAATCGATCGCGCATCTGCCGCTGTGTGTCGAGGACATCGATCGGTTGCGGTTGCTCGGGATCTCGACTTGTGGGGAGTTCGTTGCACTGCCGCGCCATGCGGTCGAGGCGCAATTCGGGATCGAGGGTGGCATTGCGTGGCTGGCTGCACAGGGTGAAGACCCACGTCCTGTCCGTCCTCGACCATGGGAGCAGGAGCGTGTGATCGAGGTAGCGCAGACTGATCCACCGCTCGTCAGCCGAGAATCCATCCTCCACGCTCTAGAGCAAATGCTGGGTCGGGCGCTGCGTCAGCCGCGGGCCCGAAACCGGTTTGTCCGTCTCATCCGGCTGCGTGCGGAGACCGAGCGCGGTTCGCTGTGGGAGCGTGAGCAGGTGCTTCGCGAGCCGCTCGGTGGCCGTGATCGACTATGGACGGTGCTTCGCACGCTCGTGGAATACGCGGAATTTCCGGGCCCATTCGCGCTGATTACGTTGGAGCTGGGAGGTCTCACCGAGGAGAGCGGGAGACAGTACAGCCTGTTCGTCGAGCAGGTGCGTCGACGTGAACAACTGGACGAAATGGTGCGCCACCTCAAGGTGCGCTTCGGTGAATCACCGCTGGCGCGGGTTGTCGAAGTTGAACCGTGGCACCGGCTTCCTGAGCGCCGTCGCGCCTTGTTGGAATACGACCCGTGAGCCGACAGCGTTCTTCAGCGCAGACCTCGCTGCGTCCGATCGGGTTGCCACTTCCGATTGAGGTGTCCACGGACA
>SCVR01000290.1 GCA_004296805.1 Dehalococcoidia bacterium | reverse complement strand
CCTGAAAACGCTCCGGGTCATCGGCTTCTACGTCGTGGTGCTGGGTGTGTGGAGCCTCCTCGGCCGCGCTGAGGTGTGGTCGCCATTCCTGTTCCCGTCGCCGGAGAAGGTCTTCGCCTCGCTGCGTACCAACTTCGCGAACGGGCTCATCCTCACGGCGTTGCAGGCGAGTATGCAGCGGCTCGTTGTGGGCTACGCGATCTCGTTCGTGCTCGGCATGAGCCTCGGACTTCTGACAGCGACATCGAAGTTCGCCGACGAGACGATTGGCGGCGTGATCCTCGGTCTCCAGTCGCTGCCGAGCATCACCTGGCTGCCTCTGGCCGTGCTGTGGTTCGGCTTGAGCGAGTCTGCGATTGTCTTCGTAGTGTTGATGGGCTCGACATTCTCGATCGCGATCTCGGCGCGTTCCGGGATGCGCGGCTTGCCCCCACTGCTCACCCGCGCCGCCGGCACCCTGGGGGCCTCGCGCTGGCAGATGTACCGCTACGTCACGCTGCCGGCGATGGTGCCCTCGATGGTGCAGGGGATGAAGCAGGGGTGGTCGTTCGCCTGGCGCTCGCTGATGGCAGGTGAACTGCTCTTCGTGTCGGCGGGCCTCGGTCACTTGCTCGACGTCGGACGCAACCTGAACAACATCAACATGGTGTTCGCGATCATGCTGGTGATCATCGCCGTCGGCGTTGCGGTGGATCGCCTCCTCTTCGGCCGTGCCGAGGCATGGGTGCGCGAGCGCTGGGGCTTCGCGGCCGCCTAGTCTCCGGTTGAGTCCACTCACAACACACCCACAGCCTCGGTTGCTAGGGTGCAGCATCGTCGCGAAAGGTCGTCCGATGCCGCGTATCTCGGTGTTTCTGCTTCCTGTCCTGCTGCTGGTCACCGCCTGTGGAACGGATGCGGCGGCGCCGCGTGCGACATCGACAGTGGCCGAAGCGAGTGCCACACCTACCGCTGTCGGAGCAGCGACCGAGGGGGCACGCGGGACAGCCACAACGGCCGCCTCACCGGAGGTGGCTGGCAGTCTCACGTCTGTTGGGGGCCCAGCGGCGGCTGCGTCGGCTTCCGCCACAGGGTCTCGTCGAGTGGTGGACTTGCTGCGAGTGCCCGTGGGCGACGGGAAGATCTCGACCAGCGCGCGAGTTGGATACGTGTGGCGTTGTGGTACCGGTGGTGGCGGCGGTGGCGCGAGCGTGAAGGGGCCTTGGTTCAACTCGGACGGCACGTACAACTCGACCGCCAAGGCGATCGTGGATGGAGACATCTCGTGGCCGTCGTCGTTTACGGCCGCCAAGTCCGGGTCGAACCGGGTACTCACCGGCAACGCGCTCCCGAGCCACACCACGGGCCGCTACCCGATCCAGCCGAACGACGATGCCTACCGGTATGACCGCAACCCCAACTCGATCGCCCAGCAGTCGTTGTCGATCACCATCCCAGCGGACCCGCAGGTGGCTGCGCAGGCCTCATGCGTGTCACCGCCGTTCATCGCGGTGCTGACCTCGGGCTCGGTGGTCTTCGATGCCCTCGATGCGGAGAACCGCGACGCTGGCGCGTGGGAGACGCAGGACAAGTGCGCGGGCCACCCCGAACGGACGGGGCAGTACCACTACCACACGCTGACCGAGTGCATCGCCGATCCGGGCAATGGACATTCCGCGCTCCTCGGTTGGGCTGTCGATGGCTTCGGGGTGTTCGGGAAGCGCGGGGAGCGTGGCGAGGCGCTTTCGAATGACGACCTCGATGCCTGCCACGGCCACACGCACGAGATCGACTGGGACGGGCGTCGCGTCACGATGTACCACTACCACGCGACGGCGGAGTACCCGTACACCTTGAGTTGTTTCAAGGGCACGCCCGTGCGTTTGCCCGTCGGTGGAGGTGGACCGGCGGGCGCACCGCCCAAGCGATAGACGCCGCGCGGCCTAGTAGGCGTGAAGGCGGCGGAGGCGTCTGAGCAAGGCGCGTCGTGTCGCGAACGTCGCGAGGAACCCGAAGGCGAACCCCGCGACGTGTGCCTCCCAGGCGACGCCTATGTCCTGCGTCGCGAACTGGCCGAAAAACCACAGCCCGAGGAACAACGCGGCCGGTACCGGCACCGGCCAGATGCCGATGAGCCCGAGGATCCGCCTCCCTGGGAAGAGGGCGAGGTACGCACCCAGCACCGCCGCGATCGCCCCTGATGCGCCCACGAGGGGTGCCGCCTGGTTTGCCTGAAGCACGACGAATCCCAGCGTCGCGATGATGCCTCCCGCGAAGTAGAAAGCGAGGTATCGGAACCGTCCGAACGCCTCTTCGATGTTGTTTCCGAAGATCCACAGAAACCACATGTTCGAGGCGATATGGAACAAGCTCCCGTGCAGGAAGAGGCTGGCCAGCACGGAGAAATAGATGTGCTTCTGCGGGAACAGCGGGGGCCCTGCAGGATCATGGCAACTCCCAGTCGCGGCCTCGACTGCGTCGAGGGGACGTGTCTGGATGATCTCGCACGGCACAGCGGCGTGGGCCGCCAGGAATGCTCGCTGTTCGGACTCGGCCTGCACGTCCGGGAGCCAGAACGCGGAGGGCTGCCACAGGAAGAAGACCGCGAGGTTGACCACGATCAGGGCGAGCGTCATCACTGGACGGGTGCGCGTGGGATTGTGGTCCTTGAGCGGGAACACGGCGCCTTCCTCGTCCTTACGTGAGGAGGGTATCGCCTGTCGAAGGGCGTGTCCGCGTCTATCCTTCGACGTGGAGAGATCTGATGGCTGACGACATCACCTCGATGGACGCGGTCCGCACCCCGTGGCTCGCTGCGGGCGGCGATCATCGTGATCTTGCTCACCTGGCCATCGAGGGAAACGATCCGATCTACCCATCACCGTTCCGAGTGGGCACGCTGGCGGCGGCCAGTGTCGCAGGAGCAGCCCTGGCCGCCGCGAAGGTGTGGCAGGTGCGTACCGGGCGCTGGCAGATCGGAAGAGC
>SCVR01000289.1 GCA_004296805.1 Dehalococcoidia bacterium | reverse complement strand
TGCAGGCGGCGCTGACGGCGCTCATGATCGCCGTCGGGCCGTCCTGACGCGTCGCGGCGTTGGGCGGGGGCACGCGCTGCGGCTGCGGTCCTGATGGCTGCGGTTGTGGTCCCCGCGGTGCTCCACCCGGCGGTACACCCGCTGGAGCGCCGTCAGAAGCCGGTGTGCCGTTCGGCCTAATACGAGGCGGCCCGATGCGAGGCGGCGCGGTGCCGGGTGTGCCCGGAACGGGTTGGGGCGAGCCCGGCGCTGGCTGGGCGTTCGGGGGTGGCCCCGGGACGCCGGCGGTGTCGGTGCTGACGTAGCGCACGTCGCCGCGGGCCACGATCGCCGCGAACTCCTCCACGCTGATCGTCCGGTCGCGCCCGGAGAAGCCGCCGAGCGCCATGACGGAGAGCGAGTGCCTCGCGATCAGCGTCGAGCCGGTCTGGGCGCTCGCGACCGCGAGGTCCCAGCGGAGAGCCTCGTCGTTGTGCGCCCGGAGCCACTCTGCGATCTGGCTCGTGCCGTCATCGAAGGCCTGAGAGCCGAAGGTGCGCCCGGCCGCGCCTTGCCGGGGGCCGGCCTGTGGAAGACTCGCGTTGAGCGGCCGTTGGTTCGTTTCAGCGAACGACCATGCGCCGGGCAGCAGTAGCAGCGCTCCGAGCGTGAGCCCCAGCCCGGCCTGATGAGGAACGCGCCGCCAGAACGTCGCGACGGCGAGGACGCCTCCGCCGGCGATGGCCCCTGCGACCACATATGGACGCAGCCAGCCGAAGAAGTCCGGCCGCCGCCCCGCCACATCGACCTGCACGAGCACAGTCACGGCGAGCGCGAGCACAACCACCACGAGCCAGGCTCGATGCCGCCGCACGGCCTCGATCGCGGTCACGGCGTTGATCCCAACGAGCGCGGCAATGCCCGGCGCGAGGGCGGCAGTGTAGTAGGAGTGGTAGATCCCCTCGGCGTAGGAGAAGACAGCCGCGTGGAGCAACACCCAGCCCACGAAGATCGCCAGCGTGGCGCGTCGCGCGGCGTGGCCGCGCCATAGGTACGCCGACCACACCGCACCGATCAGTGCGAACGGAAGCAGCCACGCGATCTGCCCACCGTTGGCAGCGTCGAACATGCGCCACGTACCTGGAGTGCCCGCGATGATGCCGCCGGGGCCGTTCGTCCCGCCCGGGCCTGGGGGCCTACCCGGGCCAGGTGCAGGTCCGCCGGGGCCGGGGCCGAAGCCGGGGCCGAAGCCGGCGGGCGGGCCGCCGTCGCGGTTCGGAGCCGGTGCGCCCGCGGGCGGCTGTGCACCTCGGTTGCGGTTGAAGCCCTGGCCGTCGCCGTCCACCCGACTGATGCCGTTGTAGCCCAGCACCAGGTCCTGCACGGTGTTGTCCGTGCTGCCGCCGATGTACGGGCGCGAGTCCACGGGCCAGCGGTCGACGACGACCATCCAGGAGGCGGAGGCCACAAGTGTGACCGCGCCCAGCACCACCAGCCGGCCGAGGGTAGGGCGCAGCGCCGCGCGCCACGGTCCCGGCCAACCGACCAGGATGGCGATCACAAAGGCGGGCCCGGGAATCCATCCGGCGAGCATCTTCGAGTTAAACGCGATGCCAACGAGCAGCCCGGCGAGCGCGGCCCACGTCCACCATCGCCTGGATTCCAGCGACCGCAGGACCGCGCCGGCCGCTCCGACCAGGGCGAGTAGGTAGAACGGCTCAGGGAGGTTGAGGCGGTTCACGGCAACGGAAATCGGCGTGAGTGCGAGTGCCAGCGCAGCGATCGTCGCTGCGGCCGCGCCGAAGTAGCGGCGCACGATGAGCCAGAGGATTCCGACGGTCGCTGCACCGGCGAGCGCACTCGGGAGCAGGATCGACCACGTGGAGTAGCCGAAGAGTCGGGCCGAGAGTGCACCCATCCAGAGGAAGAACGGTGGCTTATCGACGGTGATGAAGCCACCCGGGTCGAAGGCGCCGAAGAAGAAGTTGCTCCACGACAGCGTCATCGAACGGACGGCTGCCGCGTAGTACGTGTTCCCCCATCCGGCCTGCCCCAACCGCCAGGCGTTCATCCCGAACGAGAGCGATGTCACCGCGACCAGCGGCAACCACGTGAGGTACCTCGCGGGCACGCGAGCGAGCACGCGTTGCACCATCGGCGGCAGGCCTGGCCGTTCGAGGGTGTCCGCCCCTTCAGTCTGGATCACTTCGGCTGTCGCGTTGGTCGCCACGATCCTCCCGAGCCCCACCCGTCCTGATGAGGGCCAGATGCTAGCGATCCGTGGTTCAGGTCTTCTTTGTGGTGTGAGTGCCGACCCCGTGAATGGAGTCGCCGGTGCGTTAGCCCTCGAACTCAGCCCGCAGCCGCGGCACGACCTCCGAGGCGATGCGCACCAGCTGCGCCGTCCGATCGCCCCCCGCCAGGACGAGGTTGAAGTGGCGGACGCCGGCTTCGGCATATTCGCGCAAGCGCGCGACCCACATTTCCGCGTCTCCGTACACGGTGTAGCGCTCGAAGCGCTCGAAAGGCACGCGGTACGTCGCCTCAATCCGTTCCGCGATCGTCGGGAGTGCCACGGCGAGGTCGTCGTCGAACATCCCCCACAGTTGCAGTGCCGGGAGGATCGAGGCGGGGTCGCGGCCGAGTGCCTCGGCGTCCGAACGCACATTGGCGATGCCCTGCTCGAAGTGCTCAGGCGTGGTGACGAACGGCATCCACGCGTCACCGAAGCGGGCGGCGCGGCGCTGCGCCGGCCTCGACCTGCCGCCCACCCAGAGGGGGATCGGGGGCGAGGGGACGAGGTCGAGCGCCGCACCATCGATGTCGATCGCACTGTTGTGCAGGGTGACGGGCTCGCCCGTCCAGAGCGCACGCACGGCCTCGAGGGTGTCATCAAGGCGCCTGCCTCGTTGGTCGAGGGGGACACCGGATGCCTGGAACTCCGGCGGATACTCGCCTCCCGCGCCGACGCCCAGGCGGAACCGTCCGTTCGACATCCACTGGAGGGTGGCCGTTTGCTTCGCGAGGGGCGCGGCGCCTCGCAATGCCGCGAGCATGACGCCAGTGCCGAGGCCGATCCGCGAAGTGACCGCAGCGGCGGCAGCGAGCAGCACCATCGGTTCCGGCCAGAACACTGGCCACAGGACGTGGTCGCCGACCCACACCGAGTCGCATCCCAACTCCTCGGCGACCTGGACGGATGCGAGGAACTCCTCCGGCGAGGAACCGCCGGGGAGGACGCCGAAGGTAAGGTCACTCACAGGATCACGGGCTCTCGTGAGACGAAGCGGAACAACTGCGCCGGGCGGTGCGCCCCCGCACGACGGTGCTCCGAGGTTGCCTCGATGATACCGGCGGACAGCATGCGCTTCCGGAAGTTCCGCCGGTCCAGCGGGCGGCGCAGGATCGCCTCGTAGACCGCCTGCAGTTCACGCAGGGTGAAGTGCTCCGGCAGCAGGCCGTAGGCGATGTTGGTGTAGTCCAACTTCGCGCCGACACGGGCCGCCGCCTGCTCGATCACGCGGTTGTTGTCGAACGCGAGTGGCGGCAGCGTGGCGACCGGCTGCCACGCCGGGTGCCAGGCCTCTTCCTCGCGCAGGCGCACCTTCGCCGCCTCGACCAACGCGAAGTAGGCGACGGCGACCGAGGGCCGCGCGGGGTCGAGGCCGGAGATCGTGAACAACTGCTCGAGGTAGACGTCCGTGACGCCAGTCTCCTCGAACAACTTCCGGCTCGCCAGCGCGTCGAGACTCTCCGAGCCGTCCCAGCGGCCACCGGGCAGCGCCCACTTGCCCTGCTCTGGCTCGCCCGTGCGGTGCACCAGCAGCACCTGCAGGTGCCCGTCCGTGACCGCGAGGATCACCACGATCGTCGCGACGGACGGCGTTGCCTCGGACTTCTTGGTCGTCGCGGGCATCGAGGGCGCGCGCCGGCCTACAGCACCGCGAAGGAGAGGGTGCCCGCGACCCGACCCTGCAACGACCACGGCGTGACCTGATCGACGGTCACGCGGACGAGGTCGCCGATGCGGTTCGTCGCGTCGAAGTGCACCAATTGGCCTCGCCGGGTGCGTCCGGTCGAGCGCCTGTCCTGCTCTGACTCCACCAGGACCTCGACCGTCTGGTTCAGCAGACGCTGGTTGATCCGCGCTGACGAGGCGGCGTGCAGTCCTTCGATCACTTGCAGGCGAGCCTTCTTCACCTCGCGGGGGACGTCGT
>SCVR01000288.1 GCA_004296805.1 Dehalococcoidia bacterium | reverse complement strand
TACGACCGTATACGTCGCCGTGTGCGAGTCCGTCATCGCCTCGGGGCCGCCGTTGCCGGTCTTCGCCGGAGCAGCCACGGGAGCCGGAGCAGCGCCCGCAGCAACGACCTGCGCACGGATCTCTCCACCGGGGTTCGCTGACGTGTGGACGTTGACGTAGAGCCCACCGGCCTTCAGCGCGGTGACGAAGCCCGGGAGGTTCCCCGCGAACGCCCCACTCAGGTCGGCTGCCCGAGCGGTCCCCGACACGTTGATGCTGCTCGCCGGCGAACCCGTCGGCGCGGCGAACAGGCTCAGCACGATGCCGCCGTTCACACCCGCGGCACCCGCGTGGATGTGCGCTGCGGTCGCATTCGTGATGGCCGGGACGGAGAGCGTCCAGGCGATCGTCCCGGCCGCCTCGTCGAGCGTCGCCGTGAACGTCCCGGTCGCAGCCGAGGTCACGGCTGGCACCTCGTTTGTGCCGGCAAGACGCGCCTCATAGCGCGATGTGGTCGCTTGACCCATCACCAGCGCCGGCGCCAGCGCGGCCACTGCCGCGATCGCAAGGCCCGCGCCCAACCATGGCTTCTTCCCAATCTTCATCCTGCATCCTCCGAAATACGTCGCCGGAGCGACTGCGTGGGCCGCGCGGCGGGAGTATAGGACACAGCCGTGCCCCGTCGTCCCATCAGACATGGAATCTTCCGCACGCGTGAGAGGTGACTATTTGGACGCGGTCACTTCGAACGCCGTGTACATACCGGAGATGTAGTGGCTCACCACATTGCACAGGAGCACGTACTTCCCCGGTTGCAGTGTCAGGGTGAGCTCCTGCTTCTTGCCGGCGTCGAACTCAGCAACCTCTCCGAGGACCTGGACCTTCGTCTCGTCCACCCGCTTCTGGTCGACCTGTGGCAACTGGTCGGGCCGCAAGTCACTCTTCACAACCAGGAGCTCATGAGGGATCAGTCCGCTGTTCTGGACCGCGAAGGTGACACTCCCAGCGGGTCCCGATGCTGGGACCGCCGTCAGACTGAATTCCTTCAATGTGACCCCCACCGTGGTCATCACACCCTGAGACGCCGCAGTCGTCGCAGTCGCCTTCGATGCGGGTTCTGACGACGAGCAGCCGGCCAGCGTCAGTCCAGCCAAGGTCGCCAGCAGGACGGCGACGCGACGTCCATTCCGGTTGTTCACTGCCATCTCAAAGCCTCCTCAGCGGCCGCGCTCAGGTTCCGTGGAAGGGTACGCCGGCCGATGTCTGGACGGGTGCAGTAGGCTCTCGCCGCAACCGCCGGGCACGGCCCGGCCCGGGGAGCGCCTCCGATGACCACGACCACGAGCCCCATTGTCCAGACCAGCGCCGGCGCTGTCCGCGGGACAGCCGACCGCGACGTGCTGGTCTTCAGAGGCATCCCGTACGGCGCACCCACCAGCGGCGCGCGACGCTTCCGCAAGCCGGAACCGCCCGCTCGCTGGGCGGGGATCCGTGACGCCCTCGAGTTCGGGCCAGCGACGCCTCAAGAGAAGCCGATCGCCGACACGGTGGTCGCGCAGGACGAGGACTGCCTGGTCCTCAACGTCTGGACTGCCTCCGCGGACGACGGGCGCAAGCGGCCGGTGATGGTCTGGCTACACGGCGGAGGCTTCCGCAATGGCGTCGGCGCAACCAAGGCGAGCGACGGCGTCAACCTCGTAAAGCGAGGCGACGTCGTGGTCGTCTCGTTGAACCACCGGTTGAACGTGTTCGGGCACCTGTACCTGGCCGACCTCTGTGGGCCGGACTTCGACGGCAGCGGCCTCGCGGGCGTCCTCGACATCGTGCTGGCGCTCCAGTGGGTGCGCGACAACATCGAGACGTTCGGGGGGGACCCCGCCAACGTCACCGTGTTCGGCGTCTCAGGTGGTGGCCGCAAGATCAGCGTGCTCCTCGGTATGCCCGAGGCGAAGGGTTTGTTCCACCGCGGCATCATCCAGAGCGGCGCACACCCGCGAGGCGTCTCGAAGGAGATGGCGAGCGGCCTCGCCGAGCGCATGCTCCACCGCGCTCGCCTGAAGCCGTCGGAGGTCGCGACGCTTCAGGCGATGCCGGTGCAGCAGGTCAACGACCTGATCTACGGCCTGATCGACGACGAAGCCCGCCAGGGCCTCGGCACCACTCGAATGGCGCTCTCACCGGTCATCGATGGCACCCACCTGCCGGCGCACCCCTTTGGCGGCGCTGCGGCGCCGACAGCCGCTGGCATCCCGATCATCATTGGCACGATGAAGGGTGAGATGGGGACCTACCTCGTGCGCACACCCGCGCTTGCGGAGGTCACCGAGGCTGCGGTCGCCGACCTCGTCCGTCCCGTCCTCGGCGCGCGCACGGCGGAGGTAATGGCGGTCTACCAGCAGAACCGTCCCGGCATCACCCCATATGAACTGCTCGTCGCGATCACGAGCGAGGACCGCCGGCTGCTCTCGATGCACATCGCGGAGCAACAGTCCTCGACCGCGCCGGTGTACATGTACCAGAACGCGTGGAAGTCCAACGCCGGAAACGGCATGGTCGGCGCGGGCCATGGGTTGGACACGCCGCTCGGCTTCGGCAATGGCGATGGCCGCCCGACACTGGGCACCAACCCGAACCGCCACGAGATGGCCGCGCTGCTCGCGGACACCTGGATCGCCTTCGCCCGCACGGGCAACCCGAACCACCCCGGCATCCCCACCTGGCCGACGTTCGACCCGGACGCGCGCCAGACGATGATCCTCGACCTCCCTTGCCACGCCGAGGCCGACCCGAACGGCATCGAACGCCGCGCCTGGGACGGCATCGCGGTGAACATGCCCTGGGAGGGGCCGGCGTTCGTGGGCGCCTTCAACGCGGAGTAGGGATTGACCATGATTGTGACGGATGGCGCATATGGAGATAAGCGGTTAAGGTCGATCCAGACCCACTGAGCGGCACGGCCGCAGGGTGAGTCCTCAGACTCCCCTCTTCTCTCACTGACCGGTCCCACTGCTACGTGTGACGTGTGAATCGGAAGAGCGCCCAGGCCCGCGAATGTGCGGGATCGCCTCGGGTGGCCGTTTCTGAGCCGTACACGAGCAGATGCGCCAGCCGGCTGCTGGGCGCCTCTTCTTCCGAAGCCCTTCGAGGCGTCCGGAAGCACCCACGCTCATTGCCGCAGCCATGGCTGAACCCGGAGTACCTCCACTTTGTCGATTGCTACCTCGCCGCGTCCGATCGTGGACTTCGAACCCGATCCCGACGTCACCACCTTCTCCCTCGTGGAGGGCGAAACCACCTTCGCGGACCTCGGTATCGCGCCGGACCTGCTCGCTGTCCTGACCAAGCGAGGCATCACCTCGCCGTTCCCCATCCAGACCATGACTATCCCGGACGCACTCGCGGGCCGCGATGTGTCCGGTAAGGCGCAGACCGGCTCGGGCAAGACGCTTGCCTTCGGCCTGCCGCTCATCGAGCGCACGAAGACCGCGAAGCCCCGTCGCCCACACGCGATCGTCCTCGTGCCGACGCGTGAACTCGCCAACCAGGTCGCCGAGGAATTGTCGCCCCTCGCGGCAGCGCGAGGCCTCTGGCTCTGCGCCATCTATGGCGGCGCCTCGATGTACCGCCAGATCCAGGCGCTCCGTCAGGGCGTGGACATCGTCATCGCCACGCCGGGCCGCCTGAACGACCTACTTGAGCGCGGCGAGATGTCCGTCTCTGCCGTCAAGAATGTCGTCCTCGACGAAGCGGACCAGATGGCCGACATGGGCTTCCTCCCCCAGGTCGAGCGCATCCTGGGCCAGATCGAGGGCGAGACGCAGACCCTCCTCTTCTCCGCGACGCTCGACGGTGCCATCCGCACCCTCGTCCAGCGCTACCAGAAGGACCCCGTCCGACACGAGGTCGTCTCGACGCAGGCGACGGTCGACACGCTCGCGCAACGCTTCATCGGCGTGACGCCCGAGAGCAAGATCGAGATCGCCTCGCGCATCTGCGCCGGGGCGAAGCGCGTCATCGTCTTCGTACGCACCACGCACGGAGCCGACCGCCTCGCGGAGCAACTGGGCCGGACCGGCCTCCGTGCCGCCGCCATCCACGGCCGCCTCTCCCAGAGCAAGCGCGAGCGCACGCTCGCTGACTTCGCCCGAGGCTCCATGCCGGTCCTCGTCGCGACTAACGTCGCGGCACGCGGTCTGCACGTGGACGGCATCGATGTGGTCATCCACTACGACCCGCCCGAGGACCACAAGGTCTACCTGCACCGCTCCGGCCGCACCGCCCGCGCGGGCGAGTCAGGCATGGTGGTGACCCTGGTCCTCCCGATCGAGGAGCGTGAAGTCGCAGCCATCGAACGCGCTGCCGGCATCGATGTCGCGCTCGTCCGCATGGACGCCGACGACGAACGCCTGCTCGACCTCGGCGCGTGGGAGCCACCCCGTGGCCTGCCCGACGCGTTGTCGTACTCGCGCGGACGCACCTCGACCGCCCCGGCCCGCAACGGCCGCGGTGGTGGTGGCGGCGGACGCCCGCGGCGCCCGAGCGGCAACGGCGGTGGCTACGGCGCGAGCCGTGGGGGCTACTCGCGAGGCGGCCGCTAGGCTCAGGCTGGCGCAGCACAACAGACGAACCGAGAGGGTGGGCCACCACCCTCTCTTGCTGTCCTCCCTTGCCGTTATCTGACATTTCGCAGCGGCGCTGAACCGCGCGGTTAGACTCGCGATCAGTCCGACCGCATCGCGCTTGGACGAAGGGGAGGCGGGCGCCATGCGAGGCATGGGCGGCGCGGTCATCACCTTCCTGATCGCGCTTTCCCTCGGTGGGACGGCGCTGCAGCGCAGCGGGGGCGGTGCACACGAGTTCGACCTCGGGCCCGCGCCGCCGATACTCGCGGGCCAGATCTACGCCATCGATCTGAAGGCCCCCGGTGGCGTCCGCACGGCTCGCAACTACCCGAGGTTCAACGCCGTCTTCCTGACGCGAGGCCCCAGCGGGAACCTCACCGCCTTTCCCAACGTCACGCCCGAGGCGGGATGCCTCCTGATCTTCCGTGCGCCCACGGTGGCCCAGCCTCCCGCCTTCACTGACCCGTGCGAAGGCGGCGTCTGGGACGCGCGCGGCACCTACGTTTCCGGCCGCGAGAAGCGTGACCTCTTGCGCCTGCCGCTCACCGTGACGGACGCGGGCCGTCTCGTCATCGACACACTCGATGTGGCTGAGCCACCCTCAGCGACGACACCTGCAACTCCCGAGGCGACACCGGCGCCCGATCCATACGGCACGCCTATCGAGCCGGCACCCGCCCAATGGGTGCTCGTCCCCACAGTCGCGTCACCGCTCCGGTCTGATCGAGGTGGTCTCACGGGCGCCGCCGACACGCTGGCCCGCCAGTGGGGTCTCGCGCCTCGCGATGTCGGTCTGCTCGGCGTCTCCGCGGCACTCATCCTGGGAGCCGGAGCGCTCGCGGCCGGCTCCTACCTCCGCCGCGATGCCAGGCGGGCCTCCCACGCCGCGGTGGTCTACGTCGAGTGGCGCACGCGACGCAGATGGCAGCAAGAGCCTGACCCGCCAATCACCCTCTACCTACACGAGGAGCGGCGCATCGCCATCCGCTTGGTGAACGCGGGTAAGGCCACCGCCACTGGGCTCACCGTGACATTCGAGGCAGAGGAACCGATCGCCTTAGACCTCGAATCGCGTACCGGCGAGGTCTCCCGATCGCTCCTGCCCACGGGCGCAATGGTCCGCTGGATGTACGGGCGGGCCTTCCCGTCCGGCGCACGCAGCGCGGTCGCTTCGCTTCGGGTGGGACGCGTGGATGACACCCAGCACGTCGCGATCACACGGACGCTGACGGTGCGATGCCAACCGGGCGAAGGCGGCCAGGAGACGCGCGCCCGCATCCACATCCGCCTGACGTAGTCCGGCAGCAACACGTCGCGTTGCCGCGCGCTTCGCACCTGTGTAACGTCCGCCAGCCTGCGCGGTGCAGTCGAAGGGGGCCGAAATGCGACGCGTCAGCGAACACGTCTACACCGAGATCTACTACTGGGGCTGCAACCCCGGCTTCCTCGCGACCGACGACGGCGTGTTCATGGTGGACACCCCGCAGCAGCCAATCAACGCCGTGCAATGGCGCGAGAAGATCGCCGAACATGGTCGGCCGCGCCATCTCGTCAACACGGAGCCCCACGGGGACCACATCATGGGGAATGCCTACTTCCCCGGTGTCGAGGTCCTCGGACAACAACTGATGCTGCAGCGTTACCTCGACACCATCCCGCGGATGGAGGGCGAAGAGCGCCTCGAGACCATGAAGCAGACCGACCCGGACAGCGTCTGGCTGCTCAACCATCCCTCGTACCCACCGAACCCGCCCACGCGGCTCTTCGACGATCGCCTCACGCTGACCCTCGGCAAACACACCATCGAGTGCATCCACACACCCGGGCACACCCCACCGCAGACCGCGGTGTACCTCCCACAGGAGGGCGTCGTCTTCACTGGCGACAACGTCTTCAGCCGCTGCAAGACCTTTCTGCAGGAAGCCAGCCCGTGGGAATGGCTCGAATCCCTCCGAGTCATCGAATCCCTCGACGTCGAGGTGATCGTCCCCGGCCACGGCGAGCCCTGCGACAAGTCATACCTGCGTGAGCAGGCCGCGATCATCGAAGCGTGGACCGAAGCAGTCGGGCGCTTCGTGAAGGCAGGCATGACCGAGGAAGAGGCCCTCGCGCAGCCGCGGCCGGACGTCGACCCGTACCCTCTCGGCCAGCGGCTCTTCCCCGCTCTCGACCGCGTGAACACCTCGAACGTCACCAACCTCTACCGTCAGATCGTCGCCCGCATGGGCCGCTAGCCGAGTGCTGCTCCACATCGACACAGACATCGGCGGAGACACCGACGATCTCTGCGCGCTCGCGATGGTGCTCGCCTGGCCGGACGTCGAGGTGTCTGCCGTGACCACCGTGGCCGAGGTCAGCGGTCGACGAGCAGGCTACGCGCGGTTCGCTCTCGACCTCGCCGCCCGCCCGGACATCCCTGTGTTCGCCGGCGCCGACGTGACCGGGACTCCTTATCGGGACGAGCAAGTCTTCCCCGACGAAGTGCGGTACTGGTCGGAGTCAGTCACTCCGCGTCCCGGCCCGTACGCGGCGGCCCTCGATTCACTCGAACGCAGCATCGAGGCCGGGGCGACCATCGTGACGATCGGGCCGCTCACCAACCTCGCGCTGCTCGAACGACGCAAGCCGGGCATCCTGCGGAGTGCGCGCCTCGTCGTCATGGGCGGCCACATCTTCCCCATGCGCACTGGCTACCCGCAGTGGGGCAACGACTACGACTACAACCTCCAGGTCGATGCGGAGTCCGCGCACCTCGTCCTCACGTCCTCGCGACCGACCCTCGTCCCCGCGACCGTGACCGTCGAGACCGCCCTGCGTGCCGCGGACCTGCCGACACTTCATCGAAGCGGCCCGCTCGCCCGACTCGTGGCCCGTCAGGCCGAGGCGTTCGCCGCCGACGAGCGCATGGCCGAGCGGATCGCCCCGCAGTACCCCCGCCTGCCCGACGACCTCGTCAACTTCCAGCATGACGCACTCGCCTGCGCCGTCGCCCTCGGGTGGGACGGCGTCGACGTCCGCGAACTGCCACTCGCGTTCACCCTCGAGGATGCTTACGTACACGAGCGCCCCGACCCCAGCGGGACACCGACGCGCGTCGTGACATCAGTGGACGGCGAACGCTTCCAGCGCGACTGGCTGCGACTGGTGGCTGGTTCCTCGGCGGCATAGCCGGCTCGCACCTGCCCGATATACTCCCGCGGCACACGACACCAACTGCAGGACGGATACGCCATGCCCGACGCCGAGATCTCCCCGCTCACCTTTCGCTCCGTCGGCCTCGGCGTCAGCGACCTCGCCAAGTCGGTCGACTTCTACACGCGCGTCTGCGGCATGACCGAACTCCAGACCTATCACCTGTCCTACATGGACGAGACCATCGTCGGCTTCGTCGTGGACGGCGTGACGAGGGGTGCGCGGCTCGTGCTCATGCACTGGACTGATGGTTCCGCCCGCAACTACCAGGACAATCCCATCAAGATCGTCTTCCAGGTGCCGGACGCGAAGGCGTTCGCGGACAAGATCCGTGCCGCCGGCTACCCGATCCCGCGCGAGCCCGGGAAATCCTCTGTCTCCTCAAACGTGGTCGGCTTCGGCAGCGACCCGGACGGCTACCAGATCGAAATCCTGCAGGTCACGGCGTAGTCGAGGACGCTCGGAGCGCCCGAAGGAGAGTGCGATGACCACCACCACATCCATCACCTGGAAGGGCGACGCGGAGCGCGTCGATGACGTCATGGAGCGCGACTTCACCATCCAGGGCGAGCGCGACACGATCCACGGCGTCCTGTGGGCGCCTGACCAGATCCCCGCTGGCTCGCCGCTCGTGCTGATCGGCCACGGCGGCGGCGGCCACAAGCGCGCCCCGAGCGTCGTCCCCACCGCGCAGGGCTTCGTCCTCGAACACGGCATCCCCGCGGTCATCATCGATGCCCCCGGCCACGGTGACCGAGGTGGCGCGCAGAGCCGTTCGCCCGAGTACTACGCGCTTTGGGCCAACGCCCAGCAGATGACCGACAACGCCACCGCGGACTGGAAGCGCGTCCTCTCCGCCTTCCTCGACACCGGCATGTTCGACCCCGCCCGCATCGGCTGGTCCGGCATGTCGATGGGTTCGCTCATCGGCATCCCGTACGTCGCCTCGGAGACTCGTTTGAAGGCCGCCGCCCTCGGCCTCTGCGGCTTCTCCGGCGTGACGCCCAACCAGGGCGGTGGCAGCGTCGTGATGCGCGCTGCTACCCCGAAGATCACGATCCCGTTGATCTTCATGCTGCAGTGGGACGACGAACGATTCGAGCGATTGGGCTCGATGGAGATGTTTGGCGCCTTCGGCACCACCGACAAGCGCCTCGTCTGGCACGTCGGCGCACACGCGGACATGCCCCTCGAGGGCCGTCGTCACGCCCGCGCGTTCCTCGCGGAGCGCCTCAAGGCATAGACCTCGACACTCGGGACATCGAACACGGGCGCCTACGTCAGGCGCCCGCTCCACACCTGCGTACCGTCGGCCGCGAACCGGAGCGGGACGTCAGACCACCCCGCCCCACCCAGTGCCTCGCGCACCACGCGTCGGGTCGCGGGGTCGACGAGCAGCATGAGGTGGCGACCACCCGGGCCACCCAACTGCTTGCCCCCAAGCGCGCCACACGACAGCGCGAGCGCGTACGCGTCTTCGACGATTGGCTCCGAGGCGTGCCCCAGGCTTCGCTTCAGTTCCCATGCCTCGTGCAACAACAACGAGAACGTGCCGATGTGCCCGCTGACGAGCGCGCGCCGCATCTCCAGCACGAGGTGACGGAGCGCCTCGACGTACGGGCGGTTGTCGTCGAGTTGCTCCGGACCGTTGTTGGCGGGACGGTCGCTGTGCTGGTCCACGTGCCTGAAGAGCAACAGCCGGCTCTCTAACTCGGCACGCGCGTCCGCAGGCACGTCGAGCCGCACGGCCTCGACGCCGCGTCGCGAGAACTCGAGGAAGGAGAAGCCACCGAGGGCGGTCGCGTACTGGTCCTGTAGCCCGCCGGGCTGGCCCGCGATCTTCCGCTCGACGAAGTAGGCAAGCCGTGCCACCTCGATCGCCCCGAGGTCGAGCCCACGATGCCGGCCCAGCACCCCGATCATCGAAGCCACCAGCGCCGACGACGCGCCGAGCCCGGACCCCGACGGCACGTCCACATCCGTCTCGATCGCCACGGCATCCGGCGAGCGGAAGAGGCGCAGCGCGGCCTGGTGCAGCGGCAGTGAGTCGCTGTCCGCCAGGTCACACGCAATCCCGCGGTCCAGCGAACGCAGCGGCGTGCTCCCCGGCTCGGCGCTGTAGGCCGCCGCCGAGGCGTAGAGCGACACGCCGGCGCAGAGCACGGCCGTCGGTTGCTGCTCGAAGACCTGCGGGAAGTCCGTGCTCCCGCCCGCGAACGAGATCCGCAGCGGCGTCCGTGCGCGCCAGAGCAGCGTGCGCGGGTCAGCGAGCGCCCGTTGTCGGGGGTAGGGGGTTGGCTCAGGCACGGGCGATGTCCTCGAACTTCCCGGTGGACACCGCCGCGCGCACACGCCACCCCGCGAGCAGGAGCGCAGGTACCAGGTCCGCCTCCAGCGAGGCTGGGACGCCCTCCGCGATCAGCAACGCCGCCTCGCGCGACAGCGCAGTCACACCTGCATGCGCCCAGCCCGACACGGCAAGACGATCCGTCGGCCCCTCGAAGAGTTCGACGCGCCCATCCGGGTCGAGCCTCAGGTAGCCCGCGCGGGAGACATCATCGACCTGCACCACCGCCAGCGTGCAGTCGGCGCGCCCAGCATGCGTCTCCATCAGCGCGCCGATGTCCACCGACGTGTCGGTGTCACCGTTCACCACGAGCACTGTGTCTCCGACGAGGCTACCGAGTGCGGCGCGCAGAGCCCCGGCATTGCCGCGCCTCGGGCCGCTGTCCACGATCACCTGTGCGCCGTGCCGCCCCGCAATTTCCACCACCGCGGGATCGGCCGCAACGGTCAGCACAGCGATCTGCTCCAGCCCGGTCGCACGGATGCGCGACAGCGTACGGTCGAGGAGCTCCGGCAGGCCCGGGCGGCTGAGGACACCCCCGCCCAGCAGCACGGCCGCACCCCATCCACCGGTGTCGCTCATCGCCACACCACCATTCAAGCGGCCACCGTCCGCGCGATCACGATCAATTCCGGCCCCAGCAGCGAGGCGTATGCGCGCCGCCGCAACGGCCCTGTCAGCGGGTCGAAGACGCCATCAATGATCCCGGAGAGCCGGCGGCCGGCCGAACGTTCGGAGATCGCCTGGCGCTCCGTACCGCGCGTGCGGCGCTTCATCGCCCGAAGCGGCCCGAGGACCACGTTCGAGGCCGTGCCGTTCGCGTCGCCGCGCCGCGTACGCACTTCGAGGACCTCGAAGCCGCAGTCGCGTAGTGCGAGCATGAGGCCTGCCGGCGTGAACAGCGCGAGGTGTGCCGGCGGCGTCCACCACTCCCACTGCGCCCCCGCGAGCCAGCGCACGATCGACCCACCGTTCGGCGTCGTCAGCATCAGCACCCCGCCACCGCGCAGCCGTTCGTGCGCGAGACGGAGGAACCCGCGAGCGTCACGCAGGTGCTCGATCGTGTGGAGCGCCACCATCAGGTCGAGGCCGTCCCACCCGCCCTCACGTGCGTCCACCAGTCCCGCGTACGCGGGGATCGACGGACTGCGCCGGGCATGCACCTCCCGCGCCCGGTCATCGAGTTCGACACCGGCCGCGCGCCAGCCACGACCCTCCAGCAACCGCAGGAAGTGCCCGCTGGACGAGCCCACCTCCAGCGCCCGCCCGCGGTCGACGTAGCGCTCGGCGCAGGCGATCAGGTCTGACCAGGCGGCGCTGCGTGCCTCGCTGATATCACCGGGCACCACCGCGTACGCGGAGTTGTAATAGGCGGCGAGGTCGGCCTCCGAGGGCACGTCCGCGACGAACAGCGTGCCGCAGGCGGGACACGGCCTCAGCGCAGAACCGGGCGCCACCGGCGGCGGGGCGACAGAGCACGCGCAGGCGGGACAGACCCCGCGCAGGGAGGCGTCATCGCTGGTCAGAGGAGGCTCCGTCCGTACGCCACCGCCCGTCGCCTCCGCACTATATCCGCGCCTCGCGGTGTGCGGCCCGATGCCGGCCGTGCGTCGCGGAGCCCTCGCGGGCTACGCCTCGGCGAGCGCGATCGCCCGTTCGAGCATCAACTGCCCGATGGCGATGTGGCAGGTCTGGATCTCCGTCGGACGGTTGCCCGGCGCGCGGATCGCAATCTCCGCCGCGTCGCCCAGCGCGGACGCGCCCGGGCCCGTCAACGCGATAGCGTGCGCGCCGAGGCCCCGCGCGGCCGCCAGCGCCCCCACCACGTTCGGTGATCGCCCGCTCGTCGAGATGCCGACGACCACGTCGCCCGGCTTCGCCAGCGCTTCCACCTGACGTGCGAAGACATGCTCGAACCCGAAGTCGTTGGAGATCGCGGTGAGCATCGAACTGTCCGTGGTCAGCGCCATCGAGGGGTACCCGCGGCCCGGCTGCCCGAACCGCCCCACGAGCTCCGCGGCCAGGTGCTGTGCGTCGCCCGCGCTGCCCCCGTTGCCGCACCAGAACACCGTCGCGCCGCGCTTCAGCGCCTCGCTGACCAGCACCGAGGCGGCGTCGAGGCGCTCGATGCCCTCGCCGGCAGCAAACTCAGCAAAGATCCCGGAGATGCGACGGATGGCATCCCGCGCCCACACCTGATCCATGCGGGCTCCCATCGCCGGACGGCTCGCACAACGCCTCGCCTGCGGCCTAGCATACGAGACGCTTCCGGGCGGGTCGAAGGCGAGGATCGATGGCGTTTCGGGTCCTCGTGATCCTCCCCTTCCCCTGGAGTTACAGCCGGCCACGCTCACGCAACTTCTGGCCGCGCATCGCCGCGCAGCCGGACACCGAGGTCACCGTCATCGCCCACGCCGGTGGCGACGGCGACCTCCCCGCCCTGCCTGTCCAGGCCGGGCTCACCACCCGCTTTGTCGAGGTCGGCCGGCTGGGCGCCGTCGTCCGCACCGGTCTCCGCTTCCCCACCGGGCAGAGCCTCCGGCTCTCCTACGCCGACTCACCCGCCCTGCACCGCGCCGTCATCGACGCCTACCGGGAGTTCCGCCCTCACGTCGTCTACG
Organism: Dehalococcoidia bacterium; assembly: GCA_004296805.1. GTDB lineage: Bacteria > Chloroflexota > Dehalococcoidia > UBA2979 > UBA2979 > SURF-43. The sequence goes on along the minus strand of SCVR01000288.1, from coordinate 3,341 downwards.
TCGAACGGCTGCGCGGATTCCCCGCCACCCGAGGCATCCCCGCGAACGAAGTCGTCATCGATCAGACCGACTCGCTCCCTCTCTTCTACCAGCAGGTGCTGGACACCCCCGGCGTCCCGTTCGTGCAGCGGCTCATCGCGCGCGTCGAGGGCCCCCGCTTCGCCCGCGCCGAAGGCCGCGCCTACCCCACCGCCGGCGCCGTCATCGCCTGCACCCCGCGCGACGCCGAGGCGATGGCGCGCGACGGCCACCGGGAGGCGATCGACGTGATCGCGAACGGCGTCGACCTGCGCGAGTACTACCCGGCCGCCGACCGCCCGCCCGGCGACCCGCGCCACCTCGTCATGACCGGCAACTTCCGCACGCTCCCCAACACGGACGCTGCGCTCTGGCTCGCCTCGGAGTGGCCGCGCATCCGCGAGCGGCTCGGTGCGGAGGCCTCCCTCACCTTCGCGGGCGGGAACCCACCGCCCGCGCTCCAGCAGGCGCACGGCCGCGACGGTGTCAGCGTCACCGGCTACGTCCCCACGCTCCGCGACGCCTATTGGCAGGCCGGCATCGCCGCTGTCCCCGTGCGCCTCGCCGTCGGCACTCAGAACAAACTGATCGAACCGCTCGCCTGCGGCACCCTCGTCGTCGCGACGCCCGAGGCCGTCGCCGGGCTGCCCGAGGACGGGCGTGCGGCGGTGACCGTCGCCCGGCGCGAGGAGTTCGCGGACGCCATCGCAGCGCTCGTGGCCGATCCCGATCGGCAGGCGCTGCTCAGGCAACGCGCGCTCGATTTCGTGCGCACGCAGTTGGACTGGGACATCCTGGCTGTGAAGTTGCGCGGCGTCCTCGAACGGGTCGCCGAGCGCGCACACACGTCCGTGCGGTAGCCCTCGCTAGGCGAGCGCCGAGGGCAGCTCGTGGAACCGTTCGATCGTGAGGTCGGGGATCACCGGCAGGTCCGCCTCGGTCAGCGCGCGCGCGCGTTCCGGACGGCACCAGATCGCGCCCATCCCCGCACCCTGCGCCCCCGCGACATCCGTCGTGATCGCGTCACCGACGTGCGCCGCCTCCGCGGGATCGATGCCCGCCCGCCGGCACGCCTCCCAGAAGATGCGCGGGTCCGGCTTGTGGATGCCGAGGGCGCCCGAGATCACGACATCGTCCACGGCGTCCTGCAACCCGAACCGCTCGACCTTCGAGCGCTGCAGTTCCTCCGGCCCGTTCGTGATGATCACGAGCCGGTAGCGGTCGCGTAGCGCGCGCAGCGTCTCGTGCATGTCCGGGAAGGCGCGCAGCAACTCCAGCAGCCGCGCGTTGTACGCCGCACGGATCTCCGCGACCCGCTCGTCCTCCGGAGCGATCGGCAGCAACCGCACGAGCGTCGCCAGCCGCCCCTCAACCACCGGATCGGCGGCTACCGCCGCCGCCCGGATCCGCTCAGCGCTCGCGTCATCGAGGGCGGCGCCCAGCAGTTCGCGCGCGCGCCGCATCGCATCCGCGATCCGCTCCACGGCCGTCCCATCGCTGTCCACCAGCGTGTCGTCGAGGTCGAGCGTCAGCAGTCGGATCGGTCGGAGCGCCATGCCAGCAGGCTATCCCCGCGCGGGCCGATCCGGCCAATGCCCTGAGGTGCACGGCTTGCGGGACATCACCCTATGGCTGTATCATTCACCCATAGGGTGATATATGGATGTTGAGTTCGGGTCCCGGCGGCTGCGACAACGGTACGAGCGCAGCGCCGAAGCGATCCGCGCATGGGGTCCCGACGTGGGCAGACGCTACATTCAGCGTGTGGAAGCGTTGTTCGCGGCCGATCGGATCCAGGACCTGTATCAGGTCCGCGCGTTCGACCTGCATCCGCTGACCGGCGACCGTGACGGCCAGTACGCGATGCGGCTGACCGGGCAGATGCGGCTCATTTCGACGATCGACGGTGACCGACACGTAACCGTCGAGGAAGTGGTTGACTACCATGACTGGCACGCGAACCCGACGGATCGAGTCTGACCTCCTGGTGCATCCCGGTGAGTTGCTCGCTGAGGAACTTGAGCTGCGTGAGATGACCCAGCGGGAACTCGCCGAGGCTATGGGACGGCCCGTCCAGGTCATCAACGAGATCGTGCGGGGCAAGAAGGCAATCACCGCCGAGACGGCTGTCCAGCTCGAGGCCGCATTGAAGGTCCCAGCCCACCTCTGGCTGAACCTCCAAAGCAGTTATGAACTGAAGCGCGCCCGGCAGGCCCAACGGGAGCGCGGGGTCGCGTGACCTCGATTCGTGGGACACGATCACTGCACCGCCGGTGCCGCCCGCGTACTGGCTGAGGCAAGCGCGATCACGCCACCGACAGTCGAGGCAGCGTCGTGGCCCGTGCGAGCACGCGCAGCGTCTCGACCGTCGGCGGGCCATCGAACCACCAGGCCGGGCCGATCGCGCCTTCGGCGTGCAGCCCGGCAGCGGGGGTCGCCTCCCCCGTGGAGCCGAGGTCCATCCGCCCCGCCGCCGCCCACGGGCCGGGCCCGCGCCCGCCCTGCACCGTGATCTCGCCGACGCCCACCGCAAGCGCCTCGCGCGTCCATCCCGCCGACACGAGCAGGTCCGTGCCCGCCGCGAACGAGGGTGCGTCGACCTCGACCGTGTCGCCGGCGGGCGAGGAGAGCCGGAAGCGGTTCGTGGCGACGACGTGGCGCAGTTGGAGCGGCGCACCCGAGGTTGGGACGTGGAGCAGGACACGGTCACGGGTGAAGTCGTGAGCGTGGTCGGGCCGCCACCAGAAAGCGACCCCGCCTCGCACAAGCGACACGATCGGCGCAGGCAGCGAGATGCGCCTGGCCTGTCGCTGCGAAGCAGACTGGTCAGGCGTCCCGACCCAGGAGAAGCCGGCCCCCATACTGCCATCGAGGTAGGCGGTCGCGTGCGGGCTCGCCTCGAACTGCCACGCGCCCGACTCGATCGTGGCGACATGTGCCGAGGTTGTTTCCAGCGACACCAGCGCCGCCGTGTCGACGACGGGGCTGGCCGTCACGGAGAGTCTCTCCCAGCCAGTACTCAGCGTATGAAGGGAACCGACACCCCCGCCTCCGCCAGACAAGAACAAGATCCGAATCCGAACAGAACCGGAACCCCGAACATAGACAGATGCGGTGTACGGGACACCGGTGATGACTGGGAGTTGGCCTGCGAGGCCATACACACAACCCTCTTGCGAGTGTTCGACCGAAGTCACGACACGCAACAGGTGACTCTGTTCGAGGGGGCCGTCACCGGCCAAGGCGAGAATCGACTGCTCGGTGCCCCAGTTCTTCAGGTAACCAACGTCGTCGTTTCCTATGCGCGGATTCTGGATGAAGTT
>SCVR01000287.1 GCA_004296805.1 Dehalococcoidia bacterium | reverse complement strand
ACGGCGACACGCGCCGTGGTCCCTTCTCCGCGAGCACCGCCGCCTGCTCCACGATCAACTGGGCACTGCCGATGCCGGTCCCGACGACCACTCCGACGCGTCGGACATTCTCCGCGGCCATGTTGAGGCCAGCGTCCGCGAGAGCGTTCTGGGCGGCAGCCAGGGCGAACACCGTGGAGCGGTCGATGCGGCGCAGCAACTTCGAGTCGACGAAGTCCGAGGGCTCGAAATTCCGCACCTCACCTGCGATGGGGAAGTCGTAGGCGCTGGTGTCGAAGAGGCTGATCGTCCCGATGCCCGACCGTCCGGCGACGAGGGCCTCCCAGTTGGAGGTCACATCGTTGCCGAGCGGGGTGACGAGACCCAGCCCGGTGACGACAACTCGGCGGGTCACGGGGTCGTGCGGCGCGGGGGGAGGACGGAGATCGGGATGGGTTTGTCGCGTGCGTCGTCCAGCGAAACAGCCGTGACTTCTCCGGCGATCCGCTTCACCATCCGCGACAGGCTGTGCCCCGGGCCGACCTCGATGAAGGTGTCGACCCCTTCACGCGTCATCCGGCGCACGTTCTCTGCCCACAGCACGGGCGACTTCAACTGGGCCTCAAACTCCGCGCGTACTTCGGCTGCTGTCCGGAGCAGTTCGGCGGAGATGTTGGACACGATCGGGCGCTCGGGGTCGGCGAATGGGATCTCGCTGATCACCTGCGCGAACTCGTCAGCCTGGGCTGTGTGCAGCGGCGTGTGGCTGGAGACCTTCAACTTCAGTCGGATGGCCTTGCCCTGAAGCGCGCGAGCGCCCTCCATGGCCCGCTCGAGCGCGCTCACGTCGCCCGAGATGACTGTCTGCTGTGCCTCGTTGTGGTTGGCGACGTCGACGCGGTCGTGCTCGCCTCGCGTGGCGTCCTCGCACAACTGGCGCACGGCTTCCGCGTCCATACCGATGATCGCCGCCATGCCTACCGGGCGGTCGGCGTTGAACGAGCCCATGAGCCGCGAGCGCTCCATGATGATCAACAGCGAGTCACGGAACGAGATCGCGTTGGTCGCTACCGCTGCGCTGAACAGGCCGAGCGAGTGCCCGCCAAAGAGCCGGGGCCGCACACTGCCTCCCGCCTCGTTCAACTTCTCGCGCATGGCGCGGAGGAAGGCGACCGAGGTGGTCAGCACTGCCGGTTGAGTGTTCTCAGTCGAGGCGAGGTCGTCCGCGTCCGAGTCGAAACAGACGGAAGCGAGGTCGATGCCGGTCAGGTCACTGGCCTCCTCGAACGTGCGGCGGGCCGCCTCCGAGTTGCCGTGTAACAGTTTGCCCATGCCCGGAGACTGGGAACCCTGCCCGGGGAAGACGAGCGCGGTGGCGTCGTCAGGCGTGTTGTCGGGGGTGGTGGTGAGGATGCCGGTCACGCGGGTTTCCTCCGCGGTGTCCGCCTGCCCCACTCGGGCGTTTCGGACACCTGTTCGACCTCTGAACTATACCGCTTGCGTCACTCCGACGCGTGAACGATGTGTATGCCGCTGAATCTACCGTTCGCGCCCACGTGAGGGTGCATCAGAGGGGCAGGCGGTCACTTCGATCATCGCGCCGAGGTGGCTCCAGCGCCTTCCGTGCCTCGGGCAGCGCCCGGATGAGATCCGAGGCGAGCGTCCCAGCGTCCCCGTAGACCGCTGAAACCTGGCGGGCGGCTTCCGCGTGCACCCAGACTGCCGCACAGGCCGCCTCGAAGCCAGGGAGCCCCTGAGCGGCGAACCCGGCCACCAGTCCGGCGAGAACGTCACCCGTGCCGCCATGCGCCAGGGCCGAGGTCCCGACCTCCGAGATCCGCGCTCGCCCGTCCGGGGACGCGATGACCGTCCCGGCACCCTTCAGGATGACCACGCTGCCGGTCGCTGCCGCCGCCTCGAGTGCGGTCGCCAGCCGGGTGGCCTGGACGGCCTCGACCGAGCGCCCGAGGAGCCGCGCCATCTCTCCGGGGTGGGGGGTCAGCACTCGTGCGGCAGCGAATCTGGTGTGCCAGCCGGACTCGCCCGCGAGCACGGTGAGCGCGTCCGCGTCGAAGATCACGGTTTCGAGGCCCTCAACGGCGTCGAGGCCCGCGAGCAGGTGCTGCACGAACCCTCGCGCAGCGTCCGAGAGCCCGATGCCCGGCCCCACCAGCAGTGATCGCGCGCGACCACGACGCAGCGCTTGCAGCAGCGCACGCGCGCCCTCGGGCGTGTGGGAGCCGTCCAGGTCGGGGAGGGGTTCATGCGTCGCGTCGGCGAACGCGACGAGCAGCGGCTGGATCGAAGCGGGGGCGGCCAGCGTGACTACGCCGCAGCCCGAACGCGCTGCGGACTCCGTCGCGAGTCGCGCCGCCCCCGGATATCGCCGGGATCCAGCCGCGATCACTGTGGTGCCGAACGTGCCCTTATGGCCGTCCGCTGGGCGCTCCGGCAAGATCGCTCGCACCTCGCGAAGGGTGAGGGTGCCGAGGCCGAGGCTGTCGCGGGCCGCCGCCGGCACCCCGATCTCGACCGGCACCACGCGTCCGGCAAGCAGTGAGCCCGGCGAAGTGACCAAGCCAACCTTGGCGCACTCGAAGGTCACGGTCTCGTCGGCACCGGTGGCAAGCGGGTCAGCGAACCCCGTGTCGCTGTCCACTCCACTCGGCAGGTCCACTGCCAGCAGCGGGATTGCGGGGGCTGAGGCCCGTGCCGCCTGCAGCCGCGCGAGCACCTGCGCGGCGTCGCCGTCGATGGGGCGTTTCTGAGGGTGCAATCCCGTACCGAACAGCGCGTCGACCGCGACGGCCGCCGTCGACAGCAATTCCTCAAGGGTGGCGAAGCCTTTGTCCTCGGTCGCGACCGTGTGCGGCACGCCTGCCTCGATGCATGCGCGCCACTCCAGATCGTCATCTGTGCGTGGACGCAGGAGGTAAGCGTGGACAGGTGCGCCCCACTGGGCGAGACGGGTCGCAGCCACGAGCCCGTCGCCGCCGTTGTTCCCGGGCCCGACCAGGATGAGGATGGCACGCTCGTCCGAGCCGCCGGCCATCATCCAGGCCTCTTGCGCCACGGCGAGGCCGGCGTTCGCCATCAACTCGCGTTCCGAGACGCCTGCGGCGACCGCAGCGGCCTCGAGGTCACGCATCTGGCTCGCAGTGACGAGTGGCGCGGCCGGACGTCCCATGGTCAGGCTCATCCTCGTGCCCCTTCGCCCTCGGGGTCGTCGGTCATCAGCCCCCGTTCGCGGAGCCGCGCGATCAGGCGGGCGCGACCTTCCATCGGGTCCTGTTCCAGACGTTCCTGCGTGCACACCACGATCGCCATCGCGAACGAGGCGAGGTGGGTCAGGGACACGTCGATCGCGTCGAGGCCGATGTCGTCTGCGCGGCGTCGGGCGCCGCCGTATAGGTAGAGCACCGGCTTGCCGCGGCGGTCGGGGAGGACTTCGATGTCCCGCCAGGCGACCGAGCGCGCCCCGGTCCCAAGGGCCTTCATCGTCGCTTCTTTGGCAGAGAAGCGCGCAGCCAGTTCTGGCACTCGCCCCCGGCAGAATGCCGCCTCGGCGTTCGTGAACACACGCTGGATGAACCGCTCCGGGTGCTTCTCCAGCACCGCAGCCACGCGGTCAATCTCGATCAGGTCGATACCGATTGCGTGCGTACTCAAAGGCCCTCCGGCCCGCGAATCTAGCACGATCCCGTGCCATACTCCCCGGACGCACCACCGCAGGAGGCTGCCCGTGACCGCGAAGATCATCGACGGCACCGCCATCGCCGCCGCTGTGCGCGCGGATGTCGCCGCCGAGGTTGCGCGTGACACGGCGGCCGGCCGTCGCCCGCCGCACCTCACGGTCGTGATCGCTGGCGACGACCCTGCTTCGCATGTGTACGTGCGCGGCAAGGCCCGAGCGTGCGCCGAGGCGGGCATGACCAACGACACGATCGCACTCCCCGGTGACGTGACGCACGCTCAGGTCATCGAGGTCGTTCGGCGTCTGAACGAGGATGACGGCGTCGATGGCGTACTCGTGCAGATGCCGCTCCCTCCTCAGGTTGACGCGCAGGTCGTGATGGCCGCCCTGGATCCGTCGAAGGATGCGGACGGCCTCTCGCCGTACAGCCTCGGTCGCCTGCTTCAGGGCGACGCACCGATGCCGCCGTGTACGCCATCCGGCATCGTGGAGATGCTGCGTCGCGAGGGCATCGATACCCAGGGCGCTCGCGTCGTGATCGTCAACCGTTCGATGCTCGTGGGGCGTCCGCTCGCGATGCTCCTGTCGAATCGGGGAGCGGGAGCGAACGCCACGGTCACCATCGCCCACACCGGCACGAAGGACCTCCCGGGGCTGATGCGTGAGGCCGAGATCCTGATCACCGGGATGGGGCAGGCTCATTCGGTCAAGGCCGAGATGATCCGCCCGGGGGCCGTGGTCATCGATGTCAGCGTGGTCCGTATCCCGGATGCAACCAGGAAGTCGGGCACGCGCCTCGTCGGTGACGTCGACTACGAGGCCGCCCGCGAGGTTGCGGCGTGGATCACCCCGGTGCCTGGTGGGGTCGGCCCAATGACCATCGCGATGCTGATGAAGAACACCCTCGCCGCCGCAAGGGCGCGTCGGGCCGCGCGATAGTCGGTCGCTGCGCCCCGGGGCGTGGCGTGCGAGGATGGATCTATGGACGAACTACGCCAGCGCATCGCCGAACTCCTCGCGCGCGTGCGGGACATTCAGGTGCGACTTTGACCTCCCTGCACAGGAACGCGAACTAGCCCGCGTCCGGCAGGAAGCCGAGGCGCCCTCACTCTGGGACGATCAGGCGAACGCCCAGCGCGTCATGAAGGCTGTTGCCCGACTCGAGTCGCTCATCGAGACCTGGCGCACCCTGGAGACGGGCTCCCAGGATCTCCACACGCTCCTCGAACTTGCCGCTGAGGCGGACGAGGACGAGCGCGCCTCCGTGGTCGCAGAGATCGAAGCCGAACTGGCCAAACTCCAGGCTGAGTTTGACGCGCTCGAGCTCTCGCTGACACTCGGTGGCCCGTACGACGCACGCAATGCGCTGCTGTCAGTGCATGCCGGAGCGGGTGGCACCGAGGCGCAGGACTGGGCCGAGATGCTGCTCCGGATGTACCTCCGTTGGGCCGAACAGCGAGGGTTCACGTCCGAGATCCTCGCCATTTCGAGCGGCGAGGAGGCGGGCATCAAGTCCGTCGACCTCAAGATCAGCGGGGACTACGCGTACGGGATGCTGCGCTCGGAGCGCGGGGTCCACCGCCTGGTACGCATCTCCCCCTTCGACTCCTCGCACTCGCGCCACACCTCGTTCGCGCTGGTCGAGGTCATGCCGGAGGCCGAGGTGCACGACAACACCATCGTCGTGAACCCCGATGACCTGCGGGTGGACACGTTCCGGGCCTCCGGGCACGGGGGGCAGAACGTCCAGAAGAACGACACTGCCGTCCGCCTGACCCACCTCCCGACCGGTATCGTGGTGACGTGCCAGAACGAGCGCTCTCAGGGGCAGAACCGGGAGAGCGCCATGCTCGTACTCAAGTCGAGGCTCCTCGAACTCGAGATCGAGCGGCGTGAAGCCGAGGCGAAGCGCCTGAAGGGCGCCCACATTGAGGCGGGGTGGGGCAACCAGATCCGGTCCTACGTCCTCCATCCCTACAAGATGGTGAAGGACCTGCGGACGAACGTGGAGACGAGCGACACCGCCCGCGTGCTCGATGGCGGGATCGACGAGTTCGTGGCGGCCTACCTGCGCGAACAGGTGGGGACGGAGGCGGCAGGATGACTCACCGGACGACATGGGCGCGCCAGCCTCACGCCCTCGACCTCGCCGCGGTCCTCCTCGCACTGCTTCTCGGGCTAGTACTCCACCCGACGACTGCCCAGGCGGGCACCATCACTGCTGGCGACCCCACGACAACCTCCGCTGACCCGAAGTCGATCGTGTTCAAGATCCGCGTGCAGGCGCCGGCCGGTCTCCAGACGGCAACGCTGGACTACAAGCTGTTCAACCCTGACACCGTAGTCGGTGGCAGCCAACAGGCCGAGGTCAACGGCAGTACCGCGACCGAGGCGACCGTGACACTCGAGACCAACACGGCGACGCGCTATATCCCGGTCGGCTCGCGTTTCACCTACACGTGGACGTTCGTCGATAAGGAGGGTGCGAAGGTCGTCACCCCGCAACGGGAGTTCGTCTTCCTCGACGGTCGATACCAGTGGCACGAGAAGACCGTCGGTACCTTCACGGTCTACTGGTATGGCGACAACGCCAGCAATGCGGATCTGGCGCTTCAGGCGGCGGCCTCCTCGACGGCGGATAACGAGAAGCTCCTGAGCGTCAAACTGAACTACCCCATCCGTTTGGTCGTGTGGCGCCGTGAGTCCGAGGGCGAACTGGCGCAGCAGTCGCGGGGTGCGGCCTTCGACCGCCAGGTCATCACGGGCGGCGCGCGGGTGGCGCCGGACGTGGTGCATCTCTACGACCCGATCGGCGGCTTCGCTGATGTCGTGCGGCACGAGGTTGCACACATCGTCACGAAAGTCGCTGGCGACGGTGCGTTTGGGCGTTTGCCGTCCTGGCTGGACGAGGGCACAGCGGTGTACGCCCAGCGCGAACCGGGCCTCGGTTACCGCTCTGCCATCGATGCTGGCATTCGTTCGGACGGCGTGACTCGCCTTCGAGGGATGACCTCAGCAGCCAACCAGGCCAGCAAGGTCGACCTCTTCTACGGCCAATCCTGGTCGACCGTGAAGTTCATGGTCGACAAGTACGGGCAACCGAAGTTCGCGGACCTCTTCAAGACCTTCAAGGCTGGCGGAGACATGGATGCCGCTCTCAAGCAGGTCTACGGCGTCGACCAGGACGGCCTCTACAACCAGTGGCGCGAGAGTGTGGGACTGAAGCCGATCGACTTCCCGCCGGAGGCCTCGACCAGTGCGCCGCAGGCACAGGGCACCCGTGCCCCGCTGGGCATCGGGGCACCGGGTACGCCCGGCAGTGCCGCGCCGGGAGGCGCTGGTGACGGGGCCTCCACGTCCAGCGCTGAGAAGTCCTCGATGACCGTACCCGCGATCATCGTGGGCGTGGTGACGCTCCTGCTAGCCGCGGGAATGGGCTTCGGTGCGCTCCGTCTGATGAAGAGGAAGGCCTAGGGGCGCCCGGCCTACCGACCTGGGACGATCAGCCCGCTTCCACCCTCGGCTGTGCCCGGAGGCGACGTCGGTGGCGTTCCGCCCTCCGACTGAGCGCGCACCTGCTCTTCCGTGACGAACTCGGTCACGAAGATCCGTTCGCGCGTCACGGTCTGTTCATCGTTTGATGCGATGCGCCACAGTTGCTCGATGAGGGCCGGTTCGTCCCAGGCACCGGAGAAGCGACGACCCTCAACGGACAGCAGTGGGACCTCGGTGACGGCCTTGATCGAGGCCAGGCGGGGAAACTCCGCGATCTCAATGGCGGTCAGCCTGACGTTCCTGCTCTCGGCGGCGAATGCACCGGCCAGCCGCAGCAAGTGCCCCGAGTACGCGTCATAGGGCGCCAACAGGATCTCGACGTCCAGAGGCCGGGGCAATCCAGCGAGCGCAGCCTTCGTCTCCGGCTGGAGCGGCGTCTCTCCCGACAGGAACGACACCACATCAAGGAGCGGCGGGAACAGCATCCCGGAGACAAGCCCGCTCAGCCGGATCGCCTTGCCCCCGCTCCGCAGGATGGTGGTCGGCGCCAGGTGGATCGCCTCACGCTGCGCACGCTCGGCGAACTGCTCGATCGCGTATGGAGTGATCGTCAGTGCGGGATGCAGGGTCGCCAACTGGCGCATGGCCGCCAGCATGACCTCCGCATGGACCGCACCGTCGCGGTCGGGCAGCACGAAGGTGCTGTCTGGCTTCCACCACACCTCGATGCCGACGCGCCGCACCATCCGCTCGGACAGCCACCGGGCAATGGCGAGGGCCTCCTCGCGGCCGAGGGGACCAGAGTTCGGCGTCGTCGCCGTTGGTTCGGCTGTCATCGGTCGCTCCTCGGTGCCGAATCCTCCGCGATGAGGGCGCGCGACCCGATCCAGAGTCGCTGGAGGGCGGTGAGCACCGTCAGCACGGCGAGCACCCACAGCGCAGCTCGGGTGACGTCGAAGATCAGCGCCACACCAACCAGGACCACGCGCTCGGATCGGGTAAAGAGTCCATCCTTGAGCGCGAGCCCGAGGCCCTCGGAGCGTGCGCGGACGTACGACACCATCAGCGATCCCACAGTCGCCACGAAGGCGAGCATCGCCTCCTCGTCGCTCCCGCGCTGCAGCGCGTACCACAGCAACCCACCGAGCACGGCCGCTTCGGACAGCCGGTCAAGCGTGGAGTCGTAGAGCGCGCCGAACCTCGATGCCTTGCCCGTCGCGCGGGCAAGGGCGCCATCCAGCATGTCGAGGGCACTGAAGAACAGGACTGCGACGCCAGCGAGGCGCACGTCGCCGCGGGCCGCCAACCACGCGGCGAACACGTTCCCCAGGAAGCCTGCTGTCGTGAGCATCGTCGGGGTGACTCGTGCGGCGGCGAGGGCTCGGACGAGCGGGTCGAGCACGGCAGCCGGGGCTCGGCGGGGGAGGAGCGTCACTCCCGTGTCGCCAGACGTCGTCCGCGTGAAGCGTCCGTGCTGTCACGCTGGTTGAGCAGGCGCTCGTAGTAGGACTCCACCTGTTGGCCCACGCGCGGCCAGGAGAACTCGTCCACCTTCACCCGCCCTTGTGCCGCCAACTTCGCCCTTAACCCGGGATCGCGCACCAGCGTCGTCAACGCATCGGCGAGGGCCATGGTGTCCTTGGGCCGGACGAGCAGTCCGTCCACCCCGTGCGTAATCACCGAAGCGTAACCGTCGATGTTCGATGCGACGACCGGCAGACCAGCCGCCATCGCCTCGAGGAGCACGTAGCCCTGCGACTCGTTCCCGAGGGCGGGCGAGCAGAACACCTGGGCTGTCCGGTGGTATCGGGGGAGCTTGCCGTACGGTTGCTCAGGCACAAAGATCACGCCGCGTTGTCCGCTGCGCTCCACCATCGCCTCGTACCGGCGGCGCTCCCGTGAGTCAGGCCCCACCACAATCAGCCTCGTGTCCGGGACTCGCGCATTCACCACACCGAAGGCCCGCAGCAGCGTGCCGAGGCCCTTCCGCTTCTCCGCGCGTCCGGCGTACAGGATGTTGAACGTGCCCTCGAATGCGGCGATTGGTTCGTGGTGCGGGTCGGCCCAATGGTCGATGTCGATACCGTTCGGGATGATGTTGTAGAAGCCCGGGAAGTAGCGGCTGACGTACTGCGCGGCCGGGGGCGAGACGGCGATCTTCCCGTCGATTTCGCGGAACCAACGCTTCAGCAGGCGCTGCCCGTAGGCGTAGAGGCGGTTGCCGCCGTCCTTCGTGGCGTGGAACGTCCCCACGTTCACGACGCGAGAGTTCGCAGCCCGGGAGTTCCGCAGCACCTGGATCGGCAAGACCGGCATTAGTGGCTCGTGCACATGTACGACGTCGAACTGCAGCTCGGTCAGCAGTGCATTGACCCGCTTCCCCAGGCGAGGGTTCAACGGGATGCGGACGACCGAGCCGGAGGCGGCCACCGGGATCGGCCTCCCGATGGTGTGCACGAAGGCGTCGTCCACGGGCCTCGACGCCGGGGCGATCACGTGCACTTCGTGGCCACGCGAGCGCAGTTCGCGCGCCAGGTGGGCAACGTGGTTGTTGACGCCGCCGGGGGTGTGCCAGTCGTATGGCGAGACCAGCGCGACTTTCAACGACGGGCCCTTGTTCGTGCGCCGACGCGCTCGACGAGCCGACCGATCGGTGGCCCGAGCACCTTCTTCGGCGTGACGGAGAGGCCGCGCACCTGCTGTAGTGCGAGCCGTCCCGCGCCGATCTGCTTCAACGGGATCCCCGGGCCACGCCTGCCCGCGCTCGTGCGTGTCAGGATCGCGTGACGGACATCCTCCGAGGTGCGTCCGGGGAACAGCGTGTACGCCGCGCCCACCGCCTCAGCAAAATGCGCGTCGCTCCCGCCGGTCTCAGCCAGGCCCCAGCGCGCCCGGTTCATCTCGATCGCCCGCAGTCCCGTATCCCAACCGGCGGACGTCGGGTTCGCGACCTCGATGCCGTCGGGATGGGTGGTCGGGTCGGCGATCGCCAGCACTCGTTCGAGTGTGCGCCGGCCGACCGAGCGTGTCAGCAGCGAGAACGGATGCGGGATCACCGCCAGGCCACCCTGACGGTGGATGGCCGCGACCGTTTCCTCCAGCGTGCGGAATGAGCGCACCGGCTCCTCGACCCACAGGGCGAGGAGGTGCCCGTGCTGCGTGGTGACCTCGATGCCCGTTACGAAATCGAAGTGGTACGGCGCGCGCGCATGCACCTCGCGTGCCTCCAGCGCTCCGCGGATGTCGTCGTGGTCAGTGACGGCGATGACATCGAGTTCACCGAGGACTTCGGTCCGCTCGAAGATGGTGCGTGCATCCTCCATGCCGTCGCCGTGGGCGGTATGGACTTGCAGGTCGGCGCGTCCGAAGCGGCGTGCGGGGGCAGCATCGTCTGGCATCGGGCCTATTGTAGCCCTCGCCAGACGGGCGCCAGCGGGAACCACTGCCCCGGAGTGCGTGCGATCGCACGTTCAAGGGCGCGGAGGTACACCGCCTCCGCATCGTCGACGTCATGGTGTCGGTCGCCGGTCGGCTGCGGCAGTACGAGCCGCTCCACCGTGGCCGCATAACGTCCTGGTGTGGTGCGGGTGACCCACCCCACAAGGACGGGCGCACCCGCGCGGAGTGCAATCTCCATGATCCCGTCGGGCATGCGGGCGCGTTCACCGAAGAACACGTGCGCTGTCCCTGTGCCGAGCACATCGCGGTCGGCGAGTCCCCCGAGGAGCCCCCCGCAGCGGACCTGCGTGATGGCGGCGCGCATTCCAGCAGCGTTCGGTGTCAGCATCTGCGCGCCCGCGCGTTCGCGGCGTGCCTCGATCAAGGCGTGCACGCGAGGGTCGGCGAGTGGTTCCACGAAGATCGCCGTTGGGATGCCCAGTCGAGGCAACAATGTCGCGAACACCTCGGGGTTCCCGAGATGTGCGGACAACAGCACGACGCCATGCCCCTCGTCATACGCCTCGAACAGCGCTTCGAGGCCGTCGACTGAGTCGAGGCGTTCGAACGTCTGCTCCGGACTGAGGGCCGGCATACACGCGAGGTCGATCCAGTACCAGATCGCCGATCGGACGCAATCGCGTGCCCGTGCGTTGAGTTCGCGTCTCGATGCGCTGACACCCAGGACGTGGCGCATATGGTCGGTCGTCACCTCGCGGAGGTTGCGGGACCAGAACCAGGCTACCCCGCCACCTGCCCACGCGAACGCGCCGAGGGTGCGCAACGGGATTCGCGGGAGGGCCGCCGTGAGCGCTCGCAGCAGCCAGTAAGGCATCGGGCGCTACGGACTCGCCGCACGCGCGAGGTCGGCGACCCAGAGGCTGCGGAAGATGTACCACTGCGCGGGATCATGCCGGACGAACTGTTCCAGCTGGCGGAATACCGCCTGTGTGAGCCCCCGCACGTCCGCGTCCTGATCCCCGGTGGGGGTGAAGGACACCGGCGCCACCTCGACGGTCACGGTGTCACTCCACGGGTCTACCCGCGGCAGGGTCGCCGCCATGACCGAGGACCCAGCACGGAGTGCGATCCGCGCGGGCCCGTCCGGGACCGCGATCCGCTCGCCGAAGAATTCGACTTCCACGCCGTCCGAGTGTTGCGGAATGTCGATCAGGACCGCTACCACGTCGTTGCCACGGAGAGCCCGGAGGATCCCGGGGCCCATGCGCTCTGCAGGGATCACCTTCATCCCCAGATGTTCCCGGGAGCCCAGCACGAGGCGGTTCACCGGCCCGTTTTCGAAGGTGTCTGCGATGACCGAGATTGGGAACCCCTTCTGCGCCAGGATCGCCGCGCCGAGATCCCAGTTGCCGAAGTGCATGGTCACGAACACGATGCCGTTACCACGGCGTTCGGCCTGCAGTCCCGCCCAGCCGTCCCACTTCACCCGCCGGTTCACCTCGGCGGCGTCGGTGCGGAGGAAGCGCACGAAGTCGACAAGGTACACGACGTAGTTGCCGAACGAACGCCGTGCGAGGCGCCGTGCGACCTTCGTGTCGCCACCGGTCACGCGCAGCATGTTGGCGACACAACGCCGCCGCCCACCCGTCCACACGAGGAAGGCAAGCAGGCCGAGGCCTCGGGCGAATGCATACGAGACCCTCAACGGGATCGCGCGGGTCAGCAGCGCGCCGAACTTGAAGGCCAGATACATCAGCATGGCGGAAGCGTACCGGCGTGAGACAGCCGGCGTCTCCCTCGCACCCGGTGGCACGAGTCGAGCCCGCCATTGGCGGGCTCGCTCGGGGTGGGGGGAGGGTCTGTGAGGCGGGCTATAGCCCCTTGATGAACGCTTCCACTCCGTCGCGGGCGTCCTCGTCCAGCATCTGACGGGGCGGCGACTTCATGAAGTAGGCCGCGGCCGGGTAGAGCGGCCCACCGGCACCCCGGTCGAGGGCCAACTTCGCCGCGCGCACTGCGTCGATCACAACGCCAGCGGAGTTCGGCGAGTCCCAGACTTCGAGCTTCAGTTCCACGTTCAGGGGGACGTCACCGAAGGTCGTGCCCTCGATGCGGATGTGGCACCACTTCCGGTCCTTCAGCCACGGCACGTAGTCCGAGGGGCCCACGTGGACGTCCGCGGCCGGCAGTTCGTACTCGATCTGCGAGGTCACGGCGGAGGTCTTCGAGATCTTCTTGGACTCGAGGCGCTCCCGCTCCAGCATGTTCATGAAGTCGGTGTTGCCGCCGAAGTTCAACTGGTACGTCCGGTCAATGCGCACGCCGCGGTCCTGGAACAGCCGGACGAGGTTGCGATGGACAATGGTCGCGCCGACCTGCGACTTGATGTCGTCGCCGATGATCGGGAGACCCTTCTCCTTGAACCGGTCAGCCCAGTATGGCTCCTTCGCGATGAAGACCGGGATGCAGTTGATGAAGGCGCAACCCGCCTGCAGGACCTGCTCCACATACCACTTCGTCGCCTCTTCGGAGCCGACGGGCAAGTAGTTGATGACGACGTGGGTGTTCGTCTCCTTCAGGATCTTCACGATGTCAGCGGTCTGGCCCGGAGCCTTCGTGATGACCTGTGAGAGGTACTTGCCGATGCCGTCATGGGTCATGCCGCGCTGGACGGTCACACCGGCGGAGGGGACATCCGTGAACTTCACGGTGTTGTTCTGTCCGGAGAAGATCGCCTCGGAGAGGTCTTTGCCGACCTTCTCGATATCGACATCGAAGGCAGCCGTGAAGTTGATGTCCTTGATGTGATAGCCGCCGAAGACCGGGTGCATCAGGCCAGGGATCTCGTCGCCAGCCTCGGCGTTCTTGTAGTACTCGACGCCCTGCACGAGGGACGAGGCGCAGTTTCCGACGCCGATGATCGCGACGTTGATCTTCTCACTCACAGTTGGGGCCTTTCGTGCCGGGCGCGGGTGGGGGTGCCATGCGCGGCCTACGGACACAGCGTGCGCTCCTTCCCATCCATCCGTCCAGTCGAAAGATACGATATGATTCATAAGTAAGACAGATGGAAGAAGACGCCCTTCCGCTCAACCTCCACCTTCACCACCTCGCGTATCTCCGCGAGGTGGAGCGCAGCGGCACGTTCACCGCGGCCGCGCGTCGGCTGCACATCTCACAGTCCGCTCTTTCTCAGGCCCTGGCCGAGTTCGAGCGGCGCTTGGGTGTCCCGCTCTTTGAACGCGACGGCCGCCGGCGAGTGCTGACCGAAGGGGGGCGGGAGGCAGCTCGATTCGCGGCCGAGGTGCTGGGGCGGGCCACTGAACTGCGCGCGTGGGCGGACGCCCGTCGTGCGGGTGGCTCGGGCTCGCTGGTCGTCGGGATGATCGATGCCGCGTCGCTATACGTCTTGCCGTCCGCGGTGGCGGCGTTCCGGTCCGCCCACCCCGGGGTGGAGTTGCGCGTGGTGGTGGACACCACCGAAGCGCTCCTCGAGCGGCTGCA
>SCVR01000001.1 GCA_004296805.1 Dehalococcoidia bacterium | reverse complement strand
GGCCTCCTGACGCCCCTCTAGTGATCACCGTGCGACCAGAATCCTCAGTATTCCCAACGGATTCCTAGCTACACCCACTCGTCGCACCGCAGTTCATGCACTTGAGGCACGTCCCGTTGCGGACCAGCATCAGCTGGCCGCAGTCGCCGCAGGGGTCGCCTTCGTAGCCCTTCTGGCGCGCCTCGGCGTAGAGCGAGGCGGCGGAGCGGACCTCCGGCTGGGCGGCGCTGACGGCGACTGCGACGGCCGAGGTGGCGCCGGCGGAGGCGATGGCCACGGCAGGCGCGGGCGTCGAGGTCGGGAGTACCGGGGTACTCGGAAGCCAGGCCAGCGGGGCGGCCGCGACCGGGGCGGGGGCTGCGGGGACGACCGGCGCTGCCAGAGGGGCGGGCGCGACAGCCATCACCGGCTGCGTGCCCGGCGCTGAGTCCTCGACAGGGTCAGTGGCGAGGTCCACCGGGCCGACGTGTGCCAGTTCTTCGCGGCCGAGGTAGGACACCGCCAGCTCGCGGAAGATGTAGTCGATGATCGAGTTCGAGAACTTGATCCGGTCGTGGCCCTGCACCATCCCCATCGGCTCGAACTTCGTGAACACGAAGGCGTCCACGAAGCGCTCCAGCGGCACGCCGTACTGCAGGCCGATCGAGGTCGCGATCGCGAAGCAGTTCATCAGGCTCCGGAAGGCCGCGCCGTCCTTCGCCGTGTCGATGAACAACTCGCCCAGGCGCCCGCCCTCGGCGAACTCGCCGGTGTGGATGTAGATCGTGTGCCCGCCGACCTTCGCCTTCTGCGTGTAGCCGTTGCGGCGGTTCGGCAGCGTCTCGCGCTCACCGCGCTTCAGGCCGCGCTCGGCCTGCTGCACGTTCGTGATCGCCACCATCCGCTCGGCGGCCGCGATCGCCGCCGCGGCCGTGGTCGCCGAGGCTGCCGGTGCGACGTCGTCGCCCTCGAACTCATCGATGTCGGCGAAGGCGGCGTTGGCGAGCGGCTGCGACAGCTTCGAGCCGTCGCGGTAGAGCGCCAGCGCCTTCACGCCGGTGCGCGCGGCCTCCAGGTAGACCTCCTTGACCTCGGCCACGGTGGCCTCGGCCGTCATGTTGATGGTCTTCGAGATCGCGCCGGACATGAACGGCTGCGCCGCCGCCAGCGTGCGCACGTGCGCCATCGCCGCGATGTAGCGCGTGCCGTACTTGCCGCACTTGTTCGCGCAGTCGAACACCGCGTAGTCGCTGGTCTCGAGGAACGGCGCGCCCTCGATGGTCATGCGGCCGAGGATGTGGTCGTTTGCCGCCTCGATCTCCTCCTTGGAGTAGCCGAGCGACTCCAGGATGTTGAAGCCGGGCGCAGCCATCTGCGCGTCCGTGAAGCCGATGGCGCGGCAGACGTCGTCGCCGAGCGTCCAGCGGTTGAACACGAACTGGATGTGGAACGCGGTCTTCAGCGCGTTCTCCAGCGTCGCGAGGGCACTCGTGGGGAAGCCTGCGCCGATCAGCCGCTCCGTGTTCACGTACGGCGCGCCATCGAGCGTCTGCGTTCCGACGCAGTACTCGACGATCGCCGCGATCTGAGCGTCCGTGTAGCCGAGCCGCTTGAGGGCGGTGGGGACTGACTCGTTGATGATCCGGAAGTAGCCGCCGCCGGCGAGCTTCTTGAACTTCACGAGCGCGAAGTCCGGTTCCACGCCCGTCGTGTCGCAGTCCATGAGCAGGCCGATAGTGCCCGTGGGCGCGATCAGCGTCGTCTGCGCGTTGCGGTAGCCGTGCTGCTCACCGAGGACGAGCGCGCGGTCCCACGACCGCTTCGCCGCGGCGAGCAGGTCGCTTGGGCAGGTCGTCTGGTCGATGCCCGTCGGAAGGACGGTCAGGTCCTCGTACTGGTCAGCGGGCGCGTTGTAGGCCGCGCGGCGGTGGTTGCGGATCACCCGCAGCATCGCCTCGCGGTTCTCCGCGAAGCGCGGGAACGCCCCCAGTTCCGAGGCCATCTCCGCCGACGTCGCGTACGCGCCCCCGGTGAGGATGGCGGAGAGCGCGCCCGTCCACGCCAGCGCCGCCGGGGAGTCGTACGGGATGCCCTCGAGCATCAGCAGCGCGCCGAGGTTCGCGTAGCCGAGGCCCAGCGTGCGGTAGTCGTACGACAGCCGCGCGATCGGGTCGCTCGGGAACTGCGCCATGAGTACGGAGATCTCAAGGACGACCGTCCACAGCCGGATCGCGTGCTCGTAGCCCTCGAGGTCGAACACGCCCGTTTCGAGGTCGGTGAACGCGAGCAGGTTCAGCGACGCGAGGTTGCACGCCGTGTCGTCCAGGAACATGTACTCGGAGCAGGGGTTGGAGCCGTTGATGCGGCCGCCCGCCGGGCTCGTGTGCCACTCGTTGATGGTGGTGTCGTACTGCAGGCCGGGGTCGGCGCTCTGCCACGCGGCGAGGGCGATCTTGTCCCACAACTGGCGCGCCGGGATGGTGCGGTGCACCTTGCCGTCCGTGCGCCGCTTCAGGTCCCACGGGCGGTCAGCCTGCACGGCCTCCAGGAACTCCTGCGTCACGCGCACGGAGTTGTTCGAGTTCTGGCCGGAGACGGTGTTGTACGCCTCGCCCTGCCAGTCTGTGTCGAACTCCGCGAAGTCGACTTCGGTGTGGCCCTCTTCGGCCAACTGCAGCACGCGCTGCACGTAGCCCTCGGTCACGCCGTCCTTGCGCGCCAGCTTCACCGCGCGCCGCAGCGAGGCGTTCCGCGCCGGATCGAGGCCCCCCGCGTTCACGTCGAGCGCCGCGTCGAGGATCGAACGGAGGTGCTTGCGGGTGACGAAGGCGCCGGTCACGAGCGCCGCGACCTTCTGCTCCTCGCGCACCTTCCAGTCCACGAACTGCTCGATGTCCGGGTGGTCGGCGTTCAGGATCACCATTTTCGCCGCGCGGCGCGTCGTGCCGCCGGACTTGATCGCGCCCGCCGCACGGTCGCCGATCTTCAGGAACGACATCAGGCCGGACGACTTCCCGCCGCCGGAGAGCGGCTCATCCTCGCCTCGGAGGTCAGAGAAGTTCGAGCCGGTGCCGGAGCCGTACTTGAAGATGCGCGCCTCGCGCGTCCAGAGGTCCATGATGCCGCCCGGGTTCACCAGGTCGTCGTTCACGGACTGGATGAAGCAGGCGTGCGGCTGAGGGCGCTCGTAGGCGTTCTCCGACTGCCGCAGTTCTCCGGTGATCGGGTCGACGTACGAGTGGCCCTGGGCGGGGCCGGTGATGCCGTACGCCCAGTGCAGCCCTGTGTTGAACCACTGCGGCGAGTTCGGCGCTGCCATCTGCCGCGCCATCATGTGCGCGAGTTCGTCGTGGAACGCCTGCGCGTCCTCCTCGGTGTTGAAGTAGCCGTGCTTCCAGCCCCAGTAGGTCCAGGTCCCCGCGAGCCGCCCGAAGGTCTGGCGCGCGTCGTCCTCGCCGCCCGGCGCGGAGTCCGGCGCGGGCACGCTGCGCTGCAACCACTCCGGCACGCCGTCCTCGGCCACCCGCACCGTCGAGGCGGGCACCCCGGCCTTCCGGAAGTACTTCTGCGCCATGATGTCCGTCGCCACCTGCGAGAACTTCGCGGGCATCTGGATGTCGCGGGCCTCGAAGACGACCGACCCGTCCGGGTTCACGATGCGCGAAGTGCGCGAAGCGAACTCGATCCCCTCATACGGGTCGTGACCAGCGGTGGTGAAGCGGCGCGAGATCTGCATCGAAGGAGCCTCCCGAGAGGGTCGGCCCGTCCGGCTCGTCGGCCCAAGCGATTGGGGAGGGGGAGCGGTCGGGACACAAGATGTTGGGACTATCTGTTCAGGTGAGTGAGCACCTGTTCAGAGGAGCGGGGGGAATCATTGATCTGCCGAGGAGGCCTGTCAACGCGATCAATCGCGTTAACATTTGAGGCGGTAGCAGATTGGCGCAAGGGGTCTCAGGCACGCCAAGCGCGGATGTCTCAGATTCGTAACTGTTAAATCCCGATCGGCGCGTGCCGATCAGCCCCCGATGATGGCCTCGATGGCGTCTGGGTCGCTCGGGATCCCCTCGCTGAGGTTCTCGCGGCCACGCTCCGTCACGAGGATGTCGTCCTCGATCCGCATGCCGATGCCCTTCAGCCGAGCCGGGACGCCCTTCGTGTCGGGGGCGAAGTAGAGGCCTGGCTCCACCGTCAGCACCATCCCCGGCGCCAGCCGCGTCGACTTCCCCGCCGTCCGGTACGCCCCGGCGTCGTGGACATCGAGGCCGAGCCAGTGGCTCGTGCCGTGCATGAAGAACGGCCGGTAGGCCTCCTTCTCGATGAGGCCGTCGATGTCGCCCTTGAGCACCTTCAGGTCGACGAGGCCGCGCACGAGCACCCGCAGCGAGGCGTTGTGCACGTCGTGGAACCCCGCACCCGGCCGCGTCTTCGCGATGCCGGCCGCCTGCGCCGCCAGCACGATGTCGTAGACCGCCCGCTGGGCCGCGGTGAACTTGCCGTTCGCCGGCACCGTCCGCGTCACGTCCGCGGAGTAGAGGTCCCACTCCGCGCCGGTGTCCATCAGGAGCAGGTCGCCGTCCTCGATGCGCGCGCGGTTCGCGGTGTAGTGCAGCGTGCAGGAGTTCGCCCCCGCCGCCACGATCGCCGGGAAGCCGTCGCGGATCGCGCCCTCGCTGCGGTAGGTGGCTTCGAGGACTGCCTGGACCTCGTACTCGTGCATGCCGGGGCGCACGGCGCACATCGCGGCGAGGATCCCGGCGCCGGTCACGTCGATGGCCTTGCGGAGGGCCTTCACCTCGGCGGGCGTCTTCAGCACGCGCAGCCCGTCGACCAGCGGTTCGGGGTCGCGCCACGCCTCAAGCGGCACGGCACCGCGCTGCGCGCCCTCGCGCCGGCCCGCGACGTACTCGATCAGCCGTCGTTCGACGCGTTGGGCGAGTGGGGCTGTCTGGCCGATCGAGTAGTAGAGCTGTTCGACCCCGCGCAGCACCTCGGGCAGGCGCTGCTCGAGTTCCTCGATGGGGAAGGCCTGATCGGCGCCATAGGCGGCGCAGGCGCCCTCGACGCCCGCCCGGGGCCCCACCCAGACGGCCTGTACGGGGTCGTGGGGGCGGACGATGAGGGTGAACGGCTCCTTGGCCCCCGGGCGGAGGATGGCCACCGCCTCGGGCTCCTCGAAGCCTGTCAGGTAGAAGAAGGTCGAGTCCTGACGGAACGGGTGGTCGACGTCGCCATTCCGCAGGCTGTCCGACCCCGCGACGAAGACCGCGGCGCTTCCCGGGCCCAGCGCCTGCATCAGCCGGCGTCGCCGCGCCGCGAACTCTCGAGGCCCCACGAACGGTCCCGCCATCGCCTCACCCCATCCCGAGAAGATCAGTCGGGTAACACGAGATTCGCTGTTTGCCCGCGAGGCCGATGATACCGGCTCGGTCTGGCGAGGAGCCTGCCTGTGCTCGAAGTCCTGCTGCTTGGCCTGCTCGGCTTCAGCGTCGGCGCCTTCGGCACGCTGGTGGGTGCCGGCGGAGGCTTCATCCTCGTCCCCATCCTGCTGCTGCTCTACCCCGAGCGTCCGCCCGAGGTGATCACGGCGATGTCGCTGTTCGTGGTCCTCGGCAACGCGTCCTCCGGCTCGATCGCCTACTACCGCCAGCGCCGTGTGGATGTGCGAAGCGCCCTCCAGTTCGCCCTCGCGACACTGCCGGGCGCCGTCGGTGGCGCGATCGTGGTGAAGCACATCGACCGCCACACCTTCAACCTGGTCTTCGCGATCGTGCTGGCCGCCATCGGCCTCTACCTGATGCTGCCGAGGCCGGTCGCGACGATCCGTGAGCCGCTCCGTGGGCGAGGTGTGGTAAGCCGCATGCTCACCGACCGCGATGGCGTCACATTCATCTACGCCTACCGGCGGTGGCAGGGCCTCGCGATCAGCGCGGGCGTCGGGTTCGTGTCCAGCCTGCTCGGCATCGGAGGCGGCATCGTCCACGTGCCGGTAATGGCGATCGTGCTGCGCTTCCCCGTCCACATCGCGACCGCGACGAGCCACATGGTGCTCGCGCTGATGGCCCTCGAGGCGACGGCGGTGCACCTGTCAGACGGCACGCTGAAGTGGGACGAAACGCTGGCACAGGCCGCGATGATGGCCGTGGGTGCGGTCGCCGGGGCGCAGGTCGGCGCGCGACTCTCGAACCGGATCCACGGGGCGCACATCCTGCAGGCCCTGGGCGGGGCGCTCCTGCTCGTGGCGGCACGCCTCGCCTTTATGGCGTTCCGCTAGGACGTGCGGGGGACGCGGCGGCTAGTCGCGCGCCTTCATCACCTCGTCGGTGTACTTCGTACCCACGAGGCCACGCGCGCAGAGGTCGTCATACTGCTCTTTCGAGTAACCGAGGAGGTCGCGGTAGACCTCTTCGTTGTGCTCGCCCAGCTTCGCCGGGGGTGTGCGGATCCAGTTCGGCGTGTTCGCCCACTTCGTGAAGATCCCCGGGTATCGGTGGGTGCCGACGCCCTCCATGGTGATCTCCTCGAAGAACCCGCGCGCCTCCAGTTGCGGTGACTGTGTGGCGGCGAGGTCGTCGTGCACCGGCCCGGCGGCAACCTGCACCGCCTGCAGCGCGAGGAACAGCGCTTCCTTGTCCCACGAACGCGTGGCGTCGCCGATGGCGGCGTCCAGGGCCGGACGATGCTCCACACGCGCGCCAGCGTTGTGGAACCGCGGGTCGGCGGTCAGCGCGGGTGCCTTCAGTACGCCGCACAGGGCGTGCCACTCGGCGTCGGAGGCCACGTCGATCGCGATCCACTGGTCCTCGCCGGCCGTGGGGTAGATCCCGTGTGGCGCGTGCGAGGCGTGACGGTTCCCCTGTGGGCCCGTCGGCCGCCCGTTCATCGTGAAGTCCATGATGTACTCGCCGATGACCGGCAGAAACGATTCGGCGAGCGGCATCTCGATCTGCTGTCCCTGTCCCGTGCGAGCGCGGTGCCGCAGCGCCGCCGTCACCGCCCAGGCGCCCATCACGCCCGCGATCGCGTCTGCCGTGAACGCATCGCCCATCTCGTCCGGCGTGCCGTCGTCGTACGTGCGGATCAGGTGGTGCCCGATCATCCCCTCGACATGCGTGCCGAAGCCGCGGTAGTTCTTATAGGGCCCGTTGAGGCCATACGCGGGCATCCGCAGCATGATCAACTTCGGGTTGACCTCGCGCAGGACCTCATAGGTGATGTTGGCGCGCTCGATGGTCTCCGGGACGTTGTTCTCGACGAGGACGTCGCACTTTTCGATCAACTTGAGGAACGCCTCGCGTCCTTCCGGCAGGCGGACGTCGCAGGCCATCGACTTCTTGTTCCGCGCGTGCGCGTTGAAGGCGGGCGATCGGTTCCACGGGTCCTCGCCCGGGTCGAAGTTCGGTGGGATGCCCATCGAGACGCCAGCGGCGCCCAGGGCGCGGTACTGCGCCTCGGTGCTCACGCGCTCGGCACCGCGCGAATACGGTTGGATGGTCGTCACCGGTTCCACGCGGATGATCTCCGCACCCCACTCACCGAGGAGCTGCGTGACGTGAGGGCCAGCCCACACCACCGTGATGTCCGCCACCCGCACGCCCTCCAGTGGCAGCCGGTGCGCGGCGTCGCGTTCGCGTCGAGCGTTCGAGGTCATCGCGCGCCTCCTAGATCACACCCTGAGCGCGCAGCCGCGGCAGCGCCTCAAGGGGATATCCGAGCTGGGTGAGGACATCGACGGTCTGCCCGCCCAGCAGTGGCGCTGGGCGGGCCGGCGCCTTCGGACTCTCGGAGAGGATCAACTGGCGCCCCGGGTACTCGAACGCACCGGCGACCGGGTGGTCGATCGTCTCCCAGACCCCGCGCCCGCGGTAGTGCGGGTCATTCACCAGGTCTTCGGTCGACATGATCGCGCCGCCGAGGATGCCGTGCTTCTGGGTGCGCGCGACTGCCTCCAACTTCGGCGTCTCGAACAGCCAGGCCTGGTACGAGCCTTCGACCTGCTCGTGGTACTCCTGCGAGTACTGGTGCACCTGCTTGCCGAAGTCCGGGTGGTCTTTCAGGTCCATCCGCCCGATCTCCTGCAGGAACCCCTCGAATCGTTTCGTGCCGCCGCCGAGGATGTTCACGTAGCCGTCGATCGCAGGGCGCGGCCCGACGGCCGTTCGTGATCCGGGGGGCTGGCGATGGCTGGAGAGGCCGCTGTAGGCCGCGGCCGTCAGGGAGATCGTGCGACGGTCGCGGAAGCCCGCCTGCGCCTCGTACACCGACTGGTCGATCCAGTCGCCGGCGCCGCCGCCCTCCACCCGGAACCGTGCCATCAGGATCGACAGCGAGGCCGCGATGCCGGCGTGGTAGTGCGCCGTGTACCCGCCAAGCTTGGCTGGCTCGCGGTAGGGGGCGCCGTTGCCGTGCAGCGGGCCGCCCATGGCCTGCAACGTGATCTCCGTACCCACGAAGTCACGCCACGGCCCGCTCTGTCCGAACGGGGTGATCGAGGCCATGACCAGGTCTTCGTGCCCGGCGGACATCGAGGCGTAGTCCATGCCGTACTCGGCGAGCAGCCCCGGCCGAAAGTCGTCGATTACGAGGTCGGCGTGCCCGATCAACGTCCTCGCGATCGCACGCCCCTCCTCGGTCTCGAGGTTGAGTGTCATCGACTGCTTGTTCGTGTTCAGGTGGAGGAACAGCCCGGACTTCTCCGGGTGGGGGATGTCTCCCGGAAACGGGCCTTCCTGGCGGGACGGGTCACCCGATGGTGGCTCGATTTTCAGGACTTCAGCGCCGTAATCGGCCAGGAGTTTTCCCGCGAACGGTCCCGCGACGTGCGTCGCGAACTCGAGCACGCGGATGCCTTCGAGCATCTGCGTCACGGCAGTCTCCCCTCCGCGCCACAAGGCGACCTCGTGGCCTGGCGTGCGCGCGCGGTATGCGTCGCGCTGCCGGGCGGGACGATATCACGGTGCTCATGGGCGTGGAGGTTCTGTACAGGTCGCCAGATACGATGGATCGATGGAAAACGTCGCGGCGACCGCCGCTCTGGTCACCGTCCAAACGCCCGCTGGTGCCGAGATGCTCCTTGGTGAGTCATGGGCGGAACGCCCCGTCGTCCTCGCGCTGATGCGCCACTTCGGTTGCCAGTTCTGCAAGGACCAGGTGTCGCAACTCGTCCCGGCCGTCCCCGCCATCCACGAGGCCGGCGCGGAACTGGTCATCGTCGGCAGCGGCAACCCCTCGATGGCGGGCTTCTTCGCCGAGGACTACCACGTGACCACGCCGCTTTTCACCGACCCCACCCGCGAGGTCTACCGGGCCTTCGGCGCGAAGCGCCCCACGTGGGCCGCGTTGTTGAACCCTCGGCTCTACTGGAACGGCCTCCGAGTCGCGTTGCGGGGTCACTGGCCGGGACGTCCTCAGGGCGACCTTGCCCAACTCGGCGGCGTCTTCATCATCCGGCCGAACGGCGACATGCCCTTTGCCTATCGGAGCACGGTCGCCGGCGACCTGCCGAGCATCCCGCGCGTGCTCGCCGAACTGCGACGGGCGCTCGCTTAACGGAATATCAGGGGCAACAAGAAGGGGAGCGGGCAGCCGCTCCCCTTCTGTGTGTGCCTCGGCCTTGCGGCCGCCCTCGGTCGCCTCCTACGAGGCGATGAAGAGCGGGGCAAGGACCAGCGTCACCGTGGCCAGCAGCTTCACCAGGACGTGGAGCGACGGGCCAGCGGTGTCCTTAAACGGGTCACCGACGGTGTCACCGACGACGGCCGCGGCGTGAATTGGGGAACCCTTCTTCACGACCTCGCCGTTCTCGTCCTTCATGTCACCGGACTCGATGTACTTCTTCGCGTTGTCCCACGCGCCACCGGAGTTGTTGAAGAACGTCGCCATGGCGATGCCGCCGATGGTGCCGATGATCAACATGCCGGAAACCGCAAGCCAACCGGATGAGTCGGGGTATTCCATCGCAGTCAGG
>SCVR01000286.1 GCA_004296805.1 Dehalococcoidia bacterium | reverse complement strand
TGGGCATCGGGCTGCGGCGCGTGCGCTACCTCGCGCTGGCGGCTCGAAAGCACGGCGACGAGACGACCCCCGAATTGCGCGAGGCGCTGGCCGACAACGTCCCGCTGGTCTTCGGTACGCTGATCGCCGCCACCATCCCGTTCATGGTCTGGCTCCCCGTCTTCAAGCCGTTCTAGCCGCTGCCCGTACGCGCACACCGATCCGAGGCCACCATGAAGATCTTCCTCGACACCGCGAACATCGATGACATCCGCCGCGGCGCGGCGATGGGGATCGTCGACGGCGTGACCACCAACCCGACGCTCGTCGCCCGTGAGGGCGTCGACTACAAGTCGCGCGTCCTCGAGATCTGCTCGGTGGTGGACGGGCCGATCTCGGCCGAATGCATCTCGATGGAGTTGGAGACGCTGGTCGCGGAGGCGAAGCGCGTGGCCGCCTGGCACCGGAACGTCGTGGTAAAGATCCCGATGTCGGAGGTGGGCCTCGCGGCGATCAAGCGCGTCAGCGCGCAGGGCATCCGGGTGAACACGACGCTCGTGTTCTCCGCGAACCAGGCGCTGCTCGCGGCGAAGGCGGGTGCCGCCTTCGTCTCGCCGTTCGTCGGGCGGTTGGACGACGCCGGGCACGACGGCATGGAGGTCATCCGGGAGATCGTGCAGGTCTTCGAGACGTACGAACTGGAGTGCGAGGTGCTCACCGCCTCAATCCGTGGCCCGCGCGACGTGACGGAGGCTGCCCTCGCTGGCTCGCACGTGGCGACCATCCCGCCAGCAGTGCTGTTCCAGATGGTGAACCACCCGCTGACGGATAAGGGCATCGAGATCTTCCTGGCGGACGCGAAGAAGTACGCGCCGGTCTAGGCTCGACGCTCCCGCTACTGATTCTCGAGGTAGGACGAACGGAACTGGACGCCCCAGTGACCATCCTGCTCGGTCACGATCCAGAGCGAGTCGAACTCGGTGTAGACGGTGCCATCCGGACGATGGCGGGCGTAGTGGACGGCGACATGGACTTTGCCGGGACCGCTCTGCACCGGGGCGATCGACTCGAGGGTGGTGTAGCCCCAACCCTCCGCCTTCAAGCGTTCCGTCCCGGTCGCGTTCTGAGCGCGCATCGCGTCGCCGTCCTCGATCGTCCGGAACTTCCCCCCGGCGAGCCGGACGTGCGGGAAGTTGAACGTGTCGATCTGCACCTGGGCGTCGCGGGCGTTGAAACCCTCCAGCCAGCGCTTGATGGTCGCCACGGCCGTCGCTTCGTCGGGGGTCATTCGTTCTCTCCTGCCTCCCGCGGGCCGCGGGCGGTTGCGAGGCTAGCGCGTCGAGCTCCTGCCGCCCCACTTGCCCTCGACAGCGGCGAGCGTCTACAGTCAGAAGTGCCGCCACGGTCGTGGCCGCTTCCATTGACGCCCCCCGTGTCTCCCTTGCGCGCCGGGCGCCTGCTATTGAGCAGGTTGTATCCATCCAGACCCGAACAGACTCAGGTGGTTCCATGACCACATCCCCGCGCGGACGCGAGAGCGCGTCTTCGGATGTCCCCAACCGCACTCGCCGCCGTCCCGGTGGCCGCCGCCCCGGTGGTGGCCCTCCCCGCAACGGCAACGGCCGCCCGCCGCAGGGTGACCCCTCCCTCGAACAACTGCCCGACATCGACCCCACCATCCCGGTCCTGCACATCTCCGAACTCGAGGCTCGCCCGCGCGAGAACCTCATCGAGATGGCCGAGGACGAGTTCGACATCGAGGGTGCGGGGGGGATGCTCCAGCAGGAGCTGATCTTCCGGATCCTGGAAGCGCAGGCCGAGCGCAACGGGACGATCTTCTCCGGCGGCGTCCTAAACGTCGTCGACGACGGCTTCGGCTTCCTCCGCGGCGAGCGCCTGCTCCCCGGCCCGAACGACGTGTACGTCTCCCAGTCGCAGATCCGCCGCTTCGGCCTTCGTTCCGGGGACTACGTCACCGGCCAGGTGCGCCAGCCGAAGACGTCCGAGAAGTACTACGGCCTGCTCCGCGTGGATGCCGTCAACGGCATGGACCCCGAAGAGGCGAAACGCCGCCCCGACTTCGACGCAATGACGCCGATCTTCCCGAACCGGAAGTTCCGCCTTGAAACCGTGCAGCACGAGGTGTCGCAGCGCACGGTGGACCTGTTCTCGCCGGTAGGCA
>SCVR01000285.1 GCA_004296805.1 Dehalococcoidia bacterium | reverse complement strand
GACGCCGATCGCGTCAGGTGCGTCCACCGGGACCATCTTGTCGGCGTCGGTATCACGCCACTCGGTGACCCTCGTGACCGCCCGTGCGGACACCTCGGCGAACTCGCCCAGGATTGAGCACATGGCATCGATGCCATGTCCACCCGCGATCGTCAGCGTGTTCGCGCCGGCGGCGCGTTCGCGCTGCCAGAGCCGGCCTGCCGCGCGCTCGTAGGAGGCGGTCGTGACGATACTGAGATTGGCGGCAAGGACATCGCCCACGTAGCCCTGTGCGATCAGGTCTCGGGTGTAGCGGACGGTCGGATCGCTTCGGCCCTGCAAGCCGACCATGGTCTTCAGGGCGCGGCCACGGGCGAACTCGGCCATCTCCTCCGCTTCCGCGAGGTTCGCGCCAAGCGGCCACTCACAGAAGACGGGCTTCCCAGCCCGAAGGCCGGCCATCACGAGGTCGTGGTGCCACGGCACACGCACACAGACCACGACGAGGTCGACGTCCGGGTGGTTCGCCATGTCCTCGATGTTGTGGAACGCGAGCCCGACCCCGAAAGCAGCGGCGGAGGCCTTCGCGGTGTCCTCATGCGCGGTGCACACCGCAGTGATCTCGAAGTCAGGGAGGGCACGGAGCGCTGGGACGTGGGCGTTCGCGCCCCAACCGCTCCCACCCGGCGTCACCGTGGCCCCAACGATGCCGACGCGGATCTTCGCTGCCATCTCGCACCCCGGTCATTGCAGGGGAGTCCGCCGGACGCGGGCTCTCTCGTACGCGGTCAGACGGGGTCGACTAGCGGCCCGTGTCCATGGGGTAGCCGGCCTTCGCCCAAGCCTCGTGCCCGCCTTCGACGTTGTAGAGGTCGGTGAGGCCGAGGGCTGCCGCGAACTCGGCGGCGACGGCAGAGCGCGCGCCGCTCTTGCAGATGAAGAGGATAGGGCGGTCTTTCGCCAGTTTGTCGGCGTGGACCAGCGTGGCCATGTGCTGGATCTGGATGGAGCCGGGGACGTGTCCGTCCTCGTGCTCGTACGGCTCGCGGCTGTCGATGACCTGGACGCCACCGGCCTCGATCATCGCTTTCGCCTCGTGGACATCGATGCGGGTAAACGGTTCGCCCGGGCGCTTCTCTGCCATTGCCATCCTCCGGCCATAGGTCTCGATATGCTGGCACGCACCTGAGGCGCGGCCGGCGCGCGTGGTCCACGACGAAGGACGGGCGCATGTCGAGTGTAAAGCCGGCTCCCCGCTCGCGCCCCTCCTCGCGCCCGCGGACGGTGCTGGGGCTGGATTTGCGAAGCGCGCCTCGCTACCCGACGGGGCTGGCGGTGATGGGGCAGGACGGACGCCTGGTCGACCTTCGGATCGTGCGGACGGACGAGGCCATCCTCGAAGCAGTGAGGACGCACCGGCCGTCCGTGATTGCGATCGACGCACCCCTCGCGTTGCCGGAAGGGCGTGACTGCGCCGACCCCACGTGCTCGTGCGCCAGCGCGGGGATCATGCGTGAGGTCGACCGTGCCGCCGCGCGTGCAGGCTACCGGCCCTTCCCAACGCTGTTGCCCTCGATGGTGCGCCTGACGCTTCGGGGGATCGCCCTACGCGAGACGCTGCAGGCCGCGGGCCACCGGGTGCTGGAGGTGTATCCGGGGATGACGCAGGACGTGCTCGGCATCCCCCGGAAGGGCGCCGGCCTCAAGGCGCTTCGTCGCGGGCTCTTCCGCGCCGGGATACGAGGGTTCCCTCAGCGGGCGATCACGCACGACGAGCTGGATGCAGTGACCTGTGCACTCACAGGAGTCCTGCACCTCGAGCGGCGCACCGAGGTGATGGGGCCCGGAATCCCGGTGCCGCTGGTACTCCCTCGACGGACGCGGACGTGGGTGAATCCGGTAGTCGGGGGTGGTCCGTCCACCGCTCCTACAATCCGAGGATGAGCGACCGACCTCGAGTGTTCGTTTCGCGCGTACTGCCCGGGGGGGCGGCGCCTAGATCGCCGCTGGCGCTGCTCCACGACGCTGCTGACGTCGATGTGTGGGAGGCACACACGCCGCCCTCCCCCGAAGCGCTGCTGCATCGCGCAGAAGGCGCCGACGCGCTGCTCACGGTGCTCACGGAGCGCGTCGACGGCGCACTGCTCGACGCAGCGCCTCGGGTGCGCGTGGTGGCGAACATGGCGGTCGGTTACGACAACATCGACGTGCCCGCGTGCACGGAGCGTGGCGTCCTGGTCACGAACACTCCGGGGGTGCTCACGGACGCGACGGCGGACATGACCTGGGCGCTGTTGCTGGCGGCGGCACGTCGGTTGCCGGAGGGCGACGCGGCATTGCGTGGGGGCGCCTGGGGACCGTGGCACCCGACGTGGCTGCTGGGGCATCGAGTCAGCGGGGCCACCCTCGGCATCGTGGGGCCGGGACGGATTGGTCGGGCCGTGGCGGAGCGCGCCCGTGGTTTCGGGATGACGGTGCTGTACGCCGGGCGACGCGCGGTGGCGGACTTCCCGGGGACGTTCGTCCCGCTCGACGATCTGCTCGCGCGCGCCGACTATGTCAGCATGCACGTCCCCCTGACCCCCGAGACCACCCGGATGTGCGACGCCTCGTTCTTTGCGCGGATGCGGCCGGATGCGATCTTCGTCAACACGACACGAGGTGGGGTCGTCGACCAACCGGCCCTGATCGAGGCGCTCCGTCTGGGACGGATCGCAGGAGCGGGACTCGATGTAATGACCCCGGAGCCGCTGCCCGTGGACGACCCCCTCCTGACCGCACCGCACCTCGTGGTCGCACCGCACCTGGGTAGCGCCACGCTGGAGACACGGACGGCGATGGCTCGCCTGGCCGTCGAGGGCGTCATCGCTGGGCTCGCGCGGCGCGCGCCCTCGAACGCGGTGAACCCTGAGGCGCTGACGGTCGGGAGGCGTCGATGACGACACGCGACCCGATGGGAAGGATGGACCCGCAGGGCCGGCTGTGGCTGGCGGACACGCTGTGGCGGATCGGCGCCATCCAGTTCGGCGACTTCAGCCTCGGACGCACCGTGCGGAACTCACCTGTCTATGTAAATGCGAAGCTGCTGATCTCCCGGCCAGACGCGCTGAAGCGCACGGCGCGGCTGATCCAGGACGAACTCGAACTGGAGATGCTGAAACGGCAGCGCACCGTGGACCCGTTCGACGCGATCGCGGGCGTCCCGATCGGCGGGCTGCACGTCGCCACGGCGCTGGCGCTGCAGATGGAGAAGCCGCTGCTGTACATCCGGCCACCAAAAAGCCCGGAGGAAGCGGCGATGCCCCAGATCGAAGGCATCTACCGGCCGGGCGAGCGCGTCTTGATCGTGGATGATCTGGCAGCCGGCGGCGGTTCGCTCGTGACGACCGCAGAGGGGCTCCGCAACGCTGGGCTCATGGTCACCGACGCTGTCGTGCTGCTCGACCGCGAGCAGGGCGCAGCGCGGCGGCTGGAGGCCGCAGGGGTGCGGATGCATTCGATCCTCTCACTGGCGGTGGTGCTGACGTATCTCGACTCGTCAAAGCTGCTGCGTGAGGGTGAGTTCGACCGGGCGATGGCGTATCTGCGCCGCGAGGGCGAGCCCCGGTCAGAGTTCGACTAGCGCACTCCCCCCACACTCGTCGTCGTTCGCCTGCTGTGCGGGGCCTGTCCCATGCCCGAACGCGACCCTAGTGGCGTCCAGCCTGACGGCGGGCGAACCGCAGAACGACACGGGGGTTGAGGAGGATGCGGAGCCACCACGGGCCCGACGCGGGCGGCCTGGAGGCGAGCGCGCGGACCAGAACGTCGAAGGTGCCAATGACGGGATCGCCGTGACCGGGGGCACCGTTGAGGCCGACCCGGGCAGCGAGCGCCTGGAGCGCCCGCTCCTGCGCCGGAGTGTCGTCGTTCGACGGGGGGATCGGGCGGCTCATGCGGTCGCCACTGTGCAGAGCAATGTCACCGATGCACCAGAGGTCAAGCGAGGGGAAGGCATACACGGTGGACCCGGCGGTGTGGCCGGGGAACGGGATGGCGAGGACACCGGGGAGCGGTTCGCACTCTTCGGCTGGCAGGGCAAGGTCCACCGCGCAGGCGTTCGCGGGGATGCGCCGGTCACCACGCACGCGGCCGTCGCGGACATCACCAGCACCGAGGACCACGCGCGCGCCCAGAGCCTCGCGTAACCTGGCAGCCGCACCGGCGTGGTCGGGATGACTGTGCGTCAGCAGAATGGCCTCGACACTCGTGACGCCGAGGGCGCGTAGACGCTCAACGATCGCGCCATCCGATCCGGGCAGGCCGGCGTCGACCAGGACGTACGAACCAGACGGGAGGCGGACGAGGTAGACGTTCGCGCCTCGGACACCCGTGAGCCACCAAGCCGCGGAGGGGCCACGATCGAGGATGGCCTGCGCTCCCGGGGCTGATTCTGTGAACTGCGGCATCACTCCATCCTCGACGGCAGCCTCGGGAGCGGCAACCGCGTTGACGAGGTGTCTCCCATCCGCGACGGTGGAACGTGCATTCGTCGGCTCGGAGGTCTCATGACGCGCGTCCTTGCTCGCCACACTGCCGTGCTGGGGGTGCTGCTGATCGGCGTCGCCCTCGCAGGGTGCAACAAAGGCGCGAAGAAGGACCCTGAACCAACGCCGACGGCGTTCAAGGTGACCTCGCTCGACGCGTTGAAGTCGTACCGGTTCTCGTCGGACATCCTCGTGTCGTCAGAGGCGCTGGACCCGCAGATGGCGCAATCGCTATTGCAGGGCGGGACGTTCCGGATCAAA
The DNA here is from genome assembly GCA_004296805.1 of Dehalococcoidia bacterium. GTDB lineage: Bacteria > Chloroflexota > Dehalococcoidia > UBA2979 > UBA2979 > SURF-43. The sequence goes on along the minus strand of SCVR01000285.1, from coordinate 4,939 downwards.
GCGACGGGCGCCAAGGTGAACCCCGACCGGCAGCAGTCCAAGTTCGACGCCGACCTGGGGTTCCTCAAGGTGAACCTTGAGACCGTGAACATCGGGAAAGAGCAATGGAGCAGAGAGCTGCAGGGGCAATGGCAGAAGGGGATCGCCGGTCCGGCCGCGTTGCTCGCGACATCCGACTTCAGCCCGCAGGGATTGTTCTCCGGGACAACCGGCCCATCTTCCGCGCAACTCACGCAACGCCTCGAAGGCCGCGCCTTCACGACGGACACCATCGGCGGCGTGACGGCACGGCACTACGTGCTGGACCGCAAGGGGTTCGAAGAGGTGTTCGGGACGCAAAGCGCGGTGCCTGAGTCTGCGAAGGACGTGACGACGCAGGCCGACGTGTGGTTCGCGGAGAAGCAGGGTGTGATGCTGCGGGTACTGATCACCGGGAAGAACCCGCAGCAGAAGGAAGTCCTGCACGTGGACGTTCAGGTCACCGACATCGACGCCGCCACCACCAAGATCGAACCGCCGATCTAACCCGGTTGGCACCCACCGGGGGCGCGAAGGCCGCTCGATGAGCGGCCTCGTTGTTTGGTGCGGGCTCGAAGTGTCAGGGTTAGAGGAGGCGGCGGATCGGCTTGCGGCCAGGGCGCGGGTCGTAGGAGGACTTGAACATGTCCAACTTGTCGCGCTCGATGAGGTACTTGCCTGCGAACAACGTCGCTGGGACGCGCCCCTGTTTGATCAGGCGTCGCAGGCTTTGCGGGTGGATGCCCAGTTCACGCGCGGCTTCCACGAGGTCGAGGTACTCGTCAAACGGGGAGTCTGGCACCGTTGCGTCCATCTCGTCGGCAGGAATGGATCAACTGCGTACACGCTACCCCGGCTGGGTCGCTATGTAAAGGACGCTGGATCATCCGCGTAGACGAATGAGGCCCGCCGAACAGGCGCCTAGCGAGGAGCCGGAAGGGCCGCCTCCCGAACGCGGCTGACGGCGCCGGGGAGGACCTGAGCCACGTGGTCGACCTGTTCTGCCGTGGTGGTCGACCACAGCGACATGCGCAGCGAGCCAATTGCCAGTTCCAGCGGCACACCCATCGCCAACAGCACGTGCGAGGGCTCCCAGGTGGCCGAGGTACACGCAGCACCTGCGGAAGCGGCGATGCCGAGGCGGTCGAGTTCGTCGACGAGAGCCTCGCCCTCGAGCCCTGAGAAGCAGATGTGCAGCGCCTGAGGAAGGCGCTCCGTCGGATGGCCGTTCACGATGGCTTCCGGGCACGCCTCAACGATCGCAGCCAGCAGCCGGTCGCGGAGTGTTGAGGTGCGTACCGTGAAGCCCTCGCGGTCCGCCTGAGCTAGTTCGAGGGCGACGGCGAGGCCGACGTTCCCCGGGACGTTCTCGGTGCCGGAGCGACGCTGGCGCTCCTGGCCCCCGCCCGACAGGAGCTCGAGGAACGGGATACCTCGGCGCATGTAAAGCAGGCCGGTGCCCTTCGGGCCACCGAACTTGTGTCCGGAGAGCGACAGCAAGTCAACGCCGAGCGCCTGCACATCAAGGGGGTGACTCGACGCGGCCTGTACCGCGTCGGTGTGGAACGGGATGCGCTTGCCGAGGGCAGTCGCGCGCGCGGCCACCGCGGCGGCGATGGCAGCGATCGGCTGCACGGTGCCGACCTCGTTGTTGGCGTAGCCCACCGAGACGAGTGCAGTGTCGCGCCGGACGGCTGCGGCGACTTCTTCAGGCGAGACGCGGCCGTACTCGTCGACGGGGAGTTCCTCGACTTCGAAGCCGAAGCGCTCGAGGAACCGCGCGGAGTGCAAGACGGCGTGGTGCTCCACCGCCGTGGTCAGGATGTGGTGGCCGCCGCCCGCGTCGCGCTGCGCGAAGGCGACACCCTTGATGGCGGCGTTGATGCTCTCCGTGCCGCCTGAGGTGAAGACGACCTCTTCGGGCTCGGCGTTGAATACGCGGGCCACGCGGTGGCGGGCATCCTCGAGCGCCTCGGACGCGCGCCGGCCGGCCGAGTGGTGCGCGGAGGGGTTGGCGAACTCAGTCTGGAGGAAGGGAAGCATGGCGCGATAGGCCTCCGGCCGCAGGGGCGTGGAGGCTGCGGAGTCGAGGTAGATCGACGCACCCTCGTTGGGGGTGGTGGAAGACTCGTCGGCGGGCATCGTCGAATCCGTCGGTAGTCAGGGCTGAGTCGCGCTGTACATGTTACTGCGCTGTTCGAATGCCCCCGACCGGGCACATCCGATGGTTGCCACGCCCCCGGCGACGGCGCACTCGGGCGGCTCCTACTTCGTGCGGGCTTCGAGTTCTTCGTAGTAAGCGCGGACGCGACCGAGGGCGTTGGCGCCGGCGCGGAACGACGGGAAGACGGGGAAGCCGGCCTTGGCTACGTGGACACGTGCGCGGCTGCCGATCTCCTCCTGGTCCCCCATGCCTCCACCCGTCGGGATCAGCCCGACGACAGGCTGGCCGGTCTTCGTGCGGTACTCGCTCATCAGCGCAAGCATGCCGTCCATGCGCTCCGTGGACTTCTCGAAGTCGCGCGTCTGGAGTTCGATGGCGACACCTTCGATCACCGGGTCATCCGCGAGGATCTCAAGGATCTTCTGGAGGTTGTCGGACTCGCGGCCGATCGTCGACGAAGCGTCGAACGGGTTGCGGTACGAGCCGCCGATGGTGACGAAGAACTCGCCGAGGCGCTGGTAGGAGGAGTCCGAGAGTTCGGGGACTTCGAAGCCGGCGCGCTCGAACTGGTCGGTGATGGCGACAGACTGACCGCCGGTCATGGCGACGAGGGCCATGTTCTTCTTGCTCGACTTCGGTGTGTGGACGAGGGCGGCGATGGTCTCGATCGTGTCCTCGAGGCTCTCAGTGGAGATCGCGCCGCACTGACGCATGAGGGCCATCCAGACGGCGTCGTCCGAAGCGAGCGAGGCGGTGTGCGACTTCACGGCGCGCGCGCCAGCCTTGGTGCGGCCGCCGCGCCAGATGATGACGGGCTTCTTCTTGGTGCCCTCGCGGAGGAGTTCGAAGAAGCGGCGACCGGCACGGATGCCCTCAAGGTACATCGCGATCGCAGGGGTCTCCGGGTCGTCGAGCAGGTATTCGAGGTAGTCGGCCTCGTTGAGGACGGCGGCGTTACCGATGGAGATGGTGCGGGTGACGGGGACGCCGAGGCGCTGCGAGCCCATGGTCATGCCGATGCCGTGGGTGCCGGACTGCGAGATGATCGAGATCGCGCCGCCCTCGCCCTTCTCCTGGCCCTGCATGAACTTCACGCCAAGACGGCGGTTGTAGACGCCCATGCAGTTGGGCCCGACGAGCGGCATGCCGCCCTCGTTCGCCATGGCGACGATCTTGCCCTGCAGTTCGATGCCGATCGGCTCCGTGGTCTCGACAAACCCGGAGGTGAACATCGCCATCCCGCCGACCTTCTTTTTCACCGCGTCCGCGACGATGAAGGGGGCGACGTTACGCGGGACCGCGCAAATCACGAGGTCGACCTCGCCGGGGACCTCCATGAGGCCCTTGAAGTTCTTGATCCCCTTGGCCTCGATGCCGGCAGCTTCCTTCTCATCCAACTGGACGGAGTAGAGGTTGCCGGTGAACTCGGAGCAGTTGGTGATCCACTGGAAGTTGGGCCCCTTGTCGCCGACGACCACGACGGTCTTCGGGTTCAGGGCGCGGTGGAGTCTGGCGCGGTCGACGGGCATGTGAATCCCCTCAGGCAGTCGTTATGCGCTCGCCAGGACGATGCGGGCGTCTACGGCCAGCGCACCGTTCGGGTAGGCAAAGACAGGGTTGAGGTCGAGCTCAGCGACCTCCGGGTGGGCGGCGACGAACTGCGAGACCTTCACGATGAGGGCCTCCAGCGCCGGGAGGTCGGCGGGCTGGGCCCCGCGCGCGCCCTGCAGGATGGGCAGCCCCTTGATCTCCCGCACCATCTGAGAGGCGTCGCGCGCCTCAAGCGGGACGATGCGGAAGGCAACGTCCTTGAGGACTTCGACGAACACGCCGCCGAGGCCGAACATCATGACCGGCCCGAACTGCGGGTCCGTGGTCGCGCCGACGATGACCTCGATGCCCTGGGGCGCCATATTCTGGATGGCGACACCGGCGATCTTCGCGTTGGGTGCGGCTGCCCCGACGCGCTCGATCATCTCCTTGTAGGCCTTGCGGACGGACTTGGCGTCCTTCAGCCCGAGGGTGACCCCGCCGACGTCCGACTTGTGGGCAATGTCGGGCGAGACGATCTTCATGACGACGGGGTAGCCGACCGCCTCGGCTGCCTCGACGGCCTTCTTCTGGCCCTTGGCGAGGATGGCGCGGGCGACGGGGATGCCGGCTTCCGCCAGCAGGTCCTTCGCCTCGACCTCGCTGAGCAGCGTCCGCCGCTGCTTGCGGGCGGTCGCAATCACATCTGGCATTTCGGTCACCTCCGGAACAGGTAGGCGCCGCGCGCACCGCCCAGCCGTAGGGCGGCGGGGGCGCGGGCATCGTATCGGTGCCCCGGAACCCGGACAACCTGAATCCGCGCCGCCCCCGGCGGGACCAACGGCCCGGTAGACAGGCCCGCAGCGGGAGCGTAGGTTTCGCACATCAGTTCCGCTCATCTGTACGAATAGCCACGGACACGCTGATGCGCAGAACCCCACTCCCTGCCCCCCTCGACCCGACCGTGCCAGAACGAAACCTGGCATCCGCCCTCGATGAGCCCCCGCCCGTCATCCTCACGTTCCGGGCGCCCTCGGGAGTGCCGTTCGCGCTGGAGGTGCGGGCGGCGGCGCGCTGGGACGACACGCTGCTCGATGCACCGGCGCCCGAGGTGGCCGACGTGCGCGCGGTGACGCTGGCGACGCCGCAGGGCGCGCCTACCGTCGTACCGGGCTGGCTCGCGGTGATCGTCGATGGAGCACCGGCGGCGTGGGGCGCGACCGCGCA
>SCVR01000284.1 GCA_004296805.1 Dehalococcoidia bacterium | reverse complement strand
CCGCCGTCCGCGTGATCGTGGAGTCCTCGGACGGCACCCACTGGTGGCGCACCGTGGGCGCATCGACAGACATCATCGAGGCCTCGTGGCTCGCCCTGTACGACGCCTACGAGTTCTGGCTGCTGCGCTGGGGGCGGGCCGGGTAGCGAGTCATCGGGCAGGCGCGCCAGCCTGCTCGCTACCACTCCGGATCAGCAGCCAGCCCGCCACCACGAGCAGCGCCCCGACCGCCAGGAACCCGAGGTCCCACGCGAGCGGGCCGCCGAGGTCGTCTCGGACGTGATGGATGCCGAGGATGTGGTGGTCGATGACGCCCTCGACGAGGTTGAAGCCGCCCCAACCCGCTGATATGGCACCGGCGAAGGCCCGGGCCGACCAGCGCACGTCGGGGAGGCGCGCTGTTCGCCACAGCAATGCGAGGCCTGCCACCACCGCCAGCCACGTGCTCGAGTGGAAGATCCCGTCCCAGAGCGTGTTGACCTCCAGGCCCTCGACGGAGTCCGCCGCGAAATGCTGGTGGTCGTACGCGGTCAGCATGTGATGCCACTGAAGCAGTTGGTGGAGCAGGATGCCATCGACGAACCCGCCGAGGCCGATCCCGAGGACGACGCCGGCGACGACAACCGGGCGGACCGTTTGAGACGCGATTGCTGCCACGGATTGAGACTAGGACACGCGGGTGGCGATCAGGACCGCCGGCCGTTGCAAAGGCGCGACAACTGAAAGATCAGAGGCGGGCTGCGTCGAGGCTCACGCCCCGTCGCTGACACGGAGCAACTCATCGCGCTCGCGTGGCTCCCATTCGTCGCCGTATCGCTGCATCGCGACGAGGACCGGGACGAATGCGCGCCCCTTTGTGGTGAGACGGTACTCGGCGCGAGGTGGGTGCTCGCTGTAGAAGACCCGCTCCACCATGCCGTGTTCCTCGAGCCGCTTCAGGCGCTCGGCCAGCCGGTTGGCCGAGATCCCCTTCAGCGACGTCAGGAGCGCGGAGAAGCGCTGACGACCCCACGACAGGTCGCGCAGGATGAGGATGGCCCAGCGGTCTCCGACGACGTCCAACGTGCGCGCGACCGGGCAGTGTTGCTGAGACTCGTACGTTCGCTGATCCGACAATCTCTGATCCTCTGACTGACCCCCTCGGCCTTGACCATTCTACCCCAGTCAAGTACATATTGCATACTGACTATCTATTCGGTAAGTCTCTCATCGCGGCAGGGAGCGCCTCATGACCACCTCGACAGATCAGGCCGTGCTGTTCGAGGTGAGTCAGGGCGTGGCCACCATCACTCTGAATCGTCCCGAGGCGATGAACACCATCAACGCCGAACTCAGCTCCGGGCTGATGGCTGCGCTACGCGAAGTGCGGGCGCGGGACGATGTCCGGGTCGCAATCCTCACGGGCAACGGGCGGTCGTTCTGCGCGGGCGCCGACCTACGTGCCCGTGCGGGCGGACCGGGTGCATCGAGTGGCGTCGCCGGACTGTTCCCGACTGACGACGCCGTCGGCTTTCAGCAGTTCGACCCGAAGAAGCCGATCATCGGGGCCATCAATGGATTCTGTCTCGGCGGTGGGTTCGAGATGGCGCTGGCGTGCGACATCTTGATCGCGAGCGAGGCGGCGCAGTTCGGGCTACCTGAGATCACGCTCGGCTTCTTCCCACTCGCAGGAGCACCGGTCAGGCTGCCTCGATCGATCCCTCGTGCACTCGCTAACGACATGCTGTTCACGGGCGAACGGATCGATGCCGCGACGGCACGCTCGTACGGCATCGTGAGCCGCGTCGTACCACCCGACCAACTGATGACGACCGCGCGCGCGATGGCCGAGAAGATCGCCGGCTACGCACCGCTCGCCGTACGAGCGATGCACGAACTGGTGCGTCGTCAGGGCAACATGCCACTGCCAGAAGCGGAACGCCTCGCAGCCACGATGCGCTGGGCGATCGGGCAGACCGAGGACGCAAAGGAAGGTCCGCGGGCGTTTGCCGAAAAGCGCACGCCGGTGTTCAAGGGCGAGTGACCCACCGAGATCTCCAGTGTTGGGATGTCAGCGCGATCGGAGCAGGCCATGGTGAACCCCCAGCAAGCAGCCGAATACGAGCGAATGCGCAGTTACTACCTCGCGCAGGGACAGAAGCAATCGTTCAAGGACCTCTGGCCGCGCGCGATGAAGGCGCGGCTGGAACTCCTCGACGCCCTTGAGGGTGTGACCGACGCCGAGGCCGACTGGTCACCCGCGCCCGAGGAGTGGAGCATCAAGGAAGTCGCCCTCCACATTCTGAAGAACTCGCGCAGCACCAGGGCACTGGTGCAGGCGCTGGCCGCTGGGAAGCCAGGAGACACCTCCGGCATCGAGCCACCCCGCGAGAGCACCGCCACCCCGATCAAGGAGCTGCAGACGCAGTTGCGCGACGACGGGATCGAGTGGTCCGCCGTGATCCTCGACCTCCCGCAGACGCCACCGCTCACGCCGACTGCCCGGCACTCGATGTTCGGCGAACTGCACGCGCGCGCCTGGTACCTCTTCCAGCGCACACACGACCTCGACCATCAAGGCCAGATCCAGAAGGTGAAGGCAGCACCGGGCTACGCGGGGAAGCAGTCATGAAGCTAGCAGTCGGCCTCGGCACCGGCGGCGGAGACTGGAAAGCAGCAGAGACCTGGATCGCAGAGGTAGAGCGGCTCGGCGTCGACAGCGCATGGGGCGGCGAGACGTGGGGCTTCGACGCGTTCACGCCAGTCGCCTACCTGGCCAGCAGGACGCAGCGGATCACACTCGGGACCTCCATCGCTCAGGTCGGCTCACGTTCCCCGGCTGCGCTCGCCATGACTGCGCTGGCCATGGCGTCCATGACGGACGGCCGCTTCGTTCTCGGCCTCGGTGCCAGCGGCCCGCAGGTCATCGAGGGCTGGCACGGCGTGCCGTTCAACCCCGCGTACACCCGCCTGCGCGAGACGGTGGAGATCCTTCGTCTCGCGATGTCCGGCGAGCGACTGGCCTATGAGGGCAAGGTCTACCGGCTGCCGCTGCCCGACGGCGAAGGTCGGGCGCTCCGGACGAGTGCGCCGCCGCGACGCGTCCCGATCTATTTCGCAACGCTCGGGCCGCGGAGCCTCCGCATGACCGGCGAACTCGCGGACGGATGGATCGCGTCCTCATTCATGGCGGAGCACTCCGCCGTGTTCCTGGACGAGATCCGGGCGGGCGCGAAGGCGGCTGGTCGCTCGTTCGACGAGATCGAGCGTCAGGCCGGCGGAGTGGTCGAGTTTGGCGACGACCTGGATGCCCTGATCCAACCTCGCAAGCCAGGGTTTGCGTTCGAGATGGGGGCGATGGGATCGCCCGAGCACAACTTCTACCGGGACGCATACGTCCGTCAGGGGTACGGCGACGTGACGCAAGAGGTGCTCCGGTTGTGGCTTGACCGTCGCCGCGACGAAGCAGCCGCGCTCATCCCGGACGACCTGGTCATCAAGTCCAACCTGCTGGGGACCGACGACATGGTGAAGGCCCGGATCCGGGCGTACCGAGACGGCGGTATCACCTCACTGCACGTCTCGCCCGCCGGCAAGACCATGGCGGAGCGGCTCAACACGCTGGGCCGCTTCGTCGACCTGTTCAGGGCGGTGAACGCGGAGACGAGCGCTACGACGCCATCGATGTAGACCGTCGAGCGGTCGCTACTGGGATCGGCAGATCGTCTCCTCTTGGACGCCCACAGAACTGTGCGGCCCCAGCGGAACCCGCACACTTTGTTTACACTTCCCTTCAGGAACGCTAACCGGGGCCGGGCATTCTCTTCTTCAGGAGAGGGGCCGCCCGGACGGGGTGGTTCGCAGAAACAGGTTGTGGTGGGAGCGGTTGCGAACCACTTCGGCGCTCTCTCGGGAGCACCGGGCCGGCCCCGACCCTTTCCTTCCCCACCGACCAGCCGCCTTCCGAGGTGGCACGCCGAGGACCGCAGGCACGACCGATGACCGCGAAGATCCTCGTCGCCGACGATGAAGCCAACATCATCAAGCTGCTGCGTCTCTACCTCCGCGAGGCGGGGTACGAGGTCGTCGCCGCGCACGACGGGCGCGAGGCACTTGAGCGGTTCAAGGCGGAGACCCCGGACCTCGTCATCCTCGACCTGATGATGCCTCACCTCAACGGGTTCGATGTCTGCACGGAGATCCGCAAGGACTCGGACGTGCCGGTGATCATGCTCACCGCGCGATCCGACGATGTCGACAAGATCGTGGGCCTCGAGATGGGGGCGGACGACTACATCACGAAGCCGTTCAACCCACGCGAGGTGGTCGCCCGCGTCAAGGCCAACCTCCGACGCCGCGACTGGGACAAGGCCTCGGGCGCCGACGAGGGCGAACCCCAGGCCGTCACCATCGAGGACCTGACGCTCGACCCTTCGTCACGCGATGTCATCGTGGCGGGCGAGCGCGTCCGCTTGCGGCAGCGCGAGTTCGACCTGCTTGAGGCGTTCATGCGCCACCCGAATGTCGCCATGGACCGCGAACGGCTCCTCTCGATGGTCTGGGGCGAAGACTTCTTCGGTGATGCCCGCACCATCGATGTCCACGTTGCCTGGCTCCGCGAGAAGTTGAAGTCTGCCCGCCCAAAGATCGAGACGGTCTGGGGCGTCGGCTACAAACTGGTGCCGCAACCAGCGGCCTCTTAAGGCCCGCCCGTGTTCGCGAGTTTTCGTGCACGCCTGATCTTCGGGTTCGCGCTGGTCATCGGGCTCGCGTTGTTCCTCTCGGCGTCAGGATTCGTGCTCCTGCTGCGGCAGGAACAGAACCAGGCTGCCGAGCAGCGCATCGGGCTCCTCGTCGGGCCGATCTCGGAGGGCACCCGCAACCTGCAGCAAGCCGGATGGCCCGCCGAGGTCATCCGCGCACAACTCGTGGAGGTCGCCGACCACTACCAGTTCCGCGTATTGATGATCGACCAGCAACAACGCGTGATCCTCGATACCGCGAAGGATCAGTCCTTGCTCGGCCAGGTCATCGACATCCCTGCTGACATCCCGGCCGACCAGGTGAAGAACGGGATGGAGTCATTCCGCTCGCACCGTGTGAACCGCGAGGGGCGCGACCTCTACCTCTTCACGCAGGCCGATGTCACGGGCATCGGCGCAGCGGCGCAGACGAAGATGCCCACGCGCCTTGTCATCGCGGTTCCGGCCGCCGACGTGAACCAGTCGTGGGCGCGTCTGTTGCCGCGGCTCGCCCTCGCCGGCCTCGGTGCCGGGTTCGCTGCCGTCGTCTTCTCGCTCGTCCTGGCGTCGAGGATCACCACACCGATCGCCCAAATGACGCGGGCTTCTCAGGCAATGGCTCGCGGCGACCTCGAACAGCGGATCGACGTGGACGGCAGCGACGAAGTGGGTCGCCTCGCGTCCGCGTTCAACCAGATGTCGTCACAGATCAGCCGCAGCAACCATGCCATGCGCGACCTGCTCGCGGACGTGTCTCATGAACTGAAGACCCCCCTCACCTCGATCCAAGGGTTCTCGCAGGCCCTCGTCGAAGGCGTGGGTGACCCGCGCGAGGCAGGCGAACTGATCCACGAAGAAGCCGAGCGCATGCGCATCCTCGTCGACGACCTGCTCTACCTCGGGGAGATTGAGTCTGGCGCCGTGCGCATGGAACTCGAAGATGTCGCGGTGGACGAACTGGTCGAGGCGACCGAGCCGCGCCTCCGGCACCAGGCGGAGGAAGCCGGCGTGGGCGTGGAGGCGAGGCCGGGGGCGGGTGTCACGATCCGTGCCGACGGCCGGCGGCTGGAGCAGGTCTTCGCAAACCTCGTCGACAACGCCGTCCGCTTCGCCCGGCCCGGGTCGACCGTCGCGATCACCTCGAAGGCGGTGGCGGGTGGGGTACTCGTGAACGTCCACAACGTCGGCGAGCCACTGCCCGAGGATGTGCGGGCGCGGGTGTTCGACCGCTTCTACCAGGCAGACACCGCCCGCAGCGGCCGGCATCGCGGCCTCGGCCTCTCGATCGTGCAGGAGTTGGTACAGGCACACGGGGGCACCGTGGCGGTCGAGTCGACCGCCGAGGAGGGGACGACCTTCTCGGTCTTCCTCCCCACCGGCGGTCCGACCAAGCCGACCTCGGCTACCGCCGTCCGGTAGGCCGAGGCGCCCGTCCGCCCTCGGCTAGGCGGTACGGGCCAGCGAGGCGAGCGCGCGGACGAAGTCCGCGTGGTCGTGGGCGGCGGAGGCAGCCGAGGCCGCCTGGTTCTCATCCGCGACTTCGCGGAGGAGTTCTTCCCGCAGCACGGTGATGGAGCGGGGTGCCTCCACCCCGATTTTGATGCGCTCGCCCTCGATCGCGAGCAGGCGGACGACCACCTGCCCATCGATGACGATGCCCTGTTCGAGTTTGCGCGTGAGGATCAACACGGCGTGGCCTCCCTGCCCTCAAGCCGGTATGTGGGCGGCGCAAGCCGCCTTCCGACAATCATCGGCAGACGGGGAGCTCGTCCGCAGGCCTTCCCAACCGTCCGGGACGGTTAGGCAGTGGCGCGCAGGGGTTCCTCGACAGCAGCCGCGGCGAAGACCTTCGTCCGGAGCGAGAACGTCGACTCCGAAAGGATCATCTGCCGCGCCATGTGCGTCCGGCGGGAGAAGACCAGCGGCGCCAGCAGGTTGGCCGTGATCTGCTCCGGGTCCTCGTTCAGCGTGAGCAGGCAGCGGATCATGGCGTCGCCCGGCTCGTGCATCCCCAGCGCCTCGACCTCGCGGTCGGGGAGTTCGAAGGCGTAGTCCGCCTGGAACAGGAACGGCTCGAGGACGGCGAACGAGACGTCCGGGTCCTCCAAGGAGACCAGCCACTCCACCGGGGAGTCCTGCTCGCGCACCAGCGCGAACCGGCGAAGCGACTCGAAGCCGCCGAGGCCAGGTTCGAACGCGAAGATCTGCTCCTCGGAGACTTCGAGGGTCTCTTCGGCGCCCAACAGGGTCGTCGTCACGCGCATCTCAAACTCCATTCTGTCCACTCCTGGACACATTCAGCGAAGACGGCAGCCGAGCCGTCATCGCAAGAACTGCAACAGACTCGTCGTCAACGACTTCGCCGTCGCCGACAACGCCGCCTGGAGGGCGGTGTCTCGCATCTGGAGGTCCACCGCTTCCTGAGTCAGGTCGGCGTCTTCCAACTGTGAGATCTGTGTTTGGAGGGTGATCTGGTCGCCCTCGAGACGGTCGCTCGCGAGGTCCACGCGTCGTGTGCGCGCACCGATCTCCCCCCGCGCGAGGAGCGCCCGGTCGGCGTCGTTGCCCAGCGCGCTGCTGGCTGCGCCGATCGCCGTGCGGTCGTTCGTGTTCAGCCCGTCCCGGAACGCGATGAGGGAGTTGAACACCCCTCCGAAGAGTGCCTGGCCATCCAGGTTCACCTCGATGCTCTCGCCGTTCCCGATCGCCCGTGTGATCACGCCGGCGTCACCGGAGTAGGTCACCACGGTCGCATTCGAGGCCGCGTCCGGCGTGAAGGGCTTGGTGGTGCTCTGGTACCCACCGAAGATCCGCCGGCCACCGTACGAGGTGTTGCCGATGGTGGCGGCCTCCTGGATCAACCGGTCGATCTCCGCGGCGATCGCCGCGCGTCCGTCCGCGTCGACAGTGCTGGAGTCCGCCTGCACTGCAAGTTCCTGCGCACGCGAGAGCACGCGCCCGAGGCTGTCGAGTGACGCCTCGGTCACTCCGAGCTCGGACTTCGCCAGTTCGATGTTGCGCTGGCGTTGCGTGATCTGTGCGAGGTCGGCGTGCATGGACATCGCGCGGCTGTTGCCGAAGGGGTCGTCAGAGGGCCGGTTGATCCGCCGGCCCGTGCCCATGCGGTCCTGGGTCTCGGCGAGGCGCGCCTGCGTGGTCTGCAGGTGCTCCATGAGGCGGGCGGTGGTGCCCTGACTCGTGATCCGGATCATCGTCGCCCTCCTCTCCTCTACGCCAGCCGCAGCAGGCTGTCGAGCATCTCGTCGATCGACTTGATCACGCGGGCAGCGGCCTCGTAGCCCCGCTGGTACTGGACCATCGCGACCATCTCTTCATCGATGTTGACCCCGGACGCGCTCTGCCGCATCGCGTTCAGGTGTGCCAGTTGCGCGTCCTGAGAGGTCGCGCGCCACTCCGCGTCGCGCGCGGCGACGCCGACGTTCGTGATGATGCCGTTGAGGAAGGCCGAGTAGTCCTCGCTCCCCCCGCTCATCGAGAGTGCCTGTTGCAGGTCTGCGACGGCCTGGGCATTGCGCCCGTCACCGATCGAGCCGGTCGCAGTCGCCGCTGCGAGGAGGCCAGGGTTCGCGACCACCGACGCATCCATGCCCAGAGAGATGGCCGAGGTCCCGGTGAAGAAGGGCGTCCCGGTCGTCACACCGTCCTGGGCGTACCCCGCGGCGTGTGCAGTGTTCACATCGGTGGCGATCTGCGACACCAGCGCGTCGAGGCTGGCGATCCGGCCGGGGATGTCCGTGTCCCGCTGGTACAGCAGCCCGCCGACCTCGCCTCCGCGCAAGTTCACGGGGTCGCCGTCGATCTTCCACTCCAGGTCGTAGTAGTTCCCGTTCGCGGGGTTGCGGATGAGGTCGATCTGCTGCGCGTTCGTGCCGCTCACGATCGAACGTCCGCCGACGAAGACGTCGATGCTGCCCGAGTCGTTCTGGACGGTGTACACGTCGACGAGGTGGGACAGGCGGTCGAGCGTCTGGTCGCGCTCGTCCGACAGGTCCGACGCCGGGTTTCCCGTCGCGCGCGTCTCGACGATCTGGCCGTTCAGAAAGGCGAGGCGCTGGGAGAGGCTGTTCACCTCGCTGATGTCGGTCGCGACGCGGTTGTTCGCGTCACGCCGAGCGTTCTCCAGGCTCTGGGCGATGCGGTTCACTGTCGTGACGAAGTCTTCGCCGGCCTGGATCACCCCGGCCCGCACCGCGCTCTGCTCCGGCGCGTTCGCGAGGTCGCGCCATGAGTTGAAGAACTGGTCCATCGAGTCCTGGAGGCCGCCCTGCCCGATCTGTCCGAGCGTCGCCTCGACGTTCGCGAGCGACGTGGCCCGGGCGTGGTAGTCGCCGGCCGTCCCAGCCTCCGTGCGCGACTGGATGTCCACAAACTGGTCACGGATACGCTCGATGCCCTTGAAGTCGACGCCACCGCCGATGCCGGCGAGGGTGACGGACCCGGCCTGCTGCAGGATCACCCGCTGGCGCGAGTAGCCGGGCGTGTTCACGTTGGCGACGTTGTGCGCCACCGCGTCCATCGCCTGCTGCTGCGCAAGGAGCGCACGCATGGCGGAGTTGAGCCCGACGGAGATCGCCACGGCGCTTCGCCTGCCCTACGCGCTTCGGTCCAGGGTGCGCCCGCCGTGTGCGGCGGTGCCCCCAGCCGGTGTATAGACGCCGCCCGCGAGGACCGTCCGCAGGTAGTTCACCCACCGGTCCACCAGCGCTCGACTTCCTTCCAGCAGGTGCTGGTTGACGGCCTCCGCCTCCTGCAGCGCGGTCGCCTCGGCGCGCAGGGCCTGCCCGCTGCGGCGCACGGCCTCCGCGGATTCGGCGGGCAACGCCGCGGCGATGTCCGACAGGGTGGCACGGTCAGCATCGACCCCGGTCGCCATCGCGATGGCGACCAGCGCGGTCATCCGCTCGGTCTCGAGCGCCTGGAGGTGCTCCAGGAAGATCTGCGACTCGTCGACCGACGCGGTGAGTCCCTCGACGTCCCCCTCGATAATCGCCTGTTGCTGGCGGCGAGCGACGCCGAGCAGCTGCCGAGTGATGTCGCGCTGCGCTTCCAGCACTGCGGCGAGCGTCTGACCGCCCTCGGCGGCTTCGAGGTGCGTCGAGGTCACTCCTGCACCCCCCCGAAGCCGCGCTCGGCGAGCCGCTGCGCGATCAGGTGTGCATCGATGCCATAGGTGCCATCGGCGATCCGAGCACGGACGGCCGCCACGCGGTCCGCGCGGACATCCGGCTGCTGCTGAGCAGCCTCCATCACGCGCGCGAACGACTGGGCGTTCGCGGAGAGCGACACCTCGTCGGTGCGGCGCGCAGCCGATCCGTTGCGTGCGGCGCGGCGGACACCCTCATGGGCCGTGGCCGCTTGGGCCTGCGCCACCTGGCGCTGGTAGACGCCTGAAGCATCTTGAGGTCGGACGGGCAACACCATCAGTGCACCTCCCGGGCCGTTAGACGACCTGGTTTACCTTCGAGAGCATCTCTTCGATGGTCTTGTATGCGACGAGGTTCAACTGGTAGCCGCGCTTCGCGATCACCAGCCCTGTCATCTCCGTGGCGATGTCGACGTTGGACGCCTCGAGCCAGCCGGAGTAGACGACACCCATGCCCTCGTCACCCGGTTTCCCCTCGATCGCCTCTTGGGACTCGGGCGTCGCCTTGAACCGGCTGTTCCCGATCGCGGCGAGGCCCGTCGGGTTCGGGAAGCGGAACAACGTCATCTGGCCGGCGACGATGCGCTTGCCGTCGCGCGGGTCGTACGGCCCAAGGGCGTCGAGTTCCTCCTGCGTGAGGTCGCGGGTGACCGTGATCACGCCGACGTCGTCCACACGGAGGTCGCGGAAGCGCGGCGGCAACTGCAGTGCCGGGTCCATGACCTCGCCGGACACGGTCACGACGCGGCCCGAACCATCCAGCGTGAACATGCCCGCACGCGTGTACGCGTAGGAGCCGTCGTCCAGCTTCACGCGGAAGAACCCGTCGCCCGAGATGGCGAAGTCCATGTCGCGCCCGCTCGGCTGCAACGAGCCCTGCGAGAAGTCACGCGTGATACCGGCTGTGGCCACGCCCGCCGAACTGGCGGGCTGCTGTTCACCGCCACCCGAGAGCGAGGAGAACACCGCGGCGGTGTTCAGCACGTCCTGGAAGTGGATCTTCGCCCGCTTGTACCCGGCCGAGTTGACGTTCGCGAGGTTGTTCGCGATCAACTCGATGTTCCGCTGCTGCTCCACCATCCCGGAGATGGCGGCGTCGATGGAAAGCGACACGCTGTTCCTCCAGGTCCCTAGACGCGACCGACGTCGCGCACGGCGCGCTCAAGCGACTCGTTGATGGTGTGGAACACCTTCTGGCTGGACTCGAACGTCCGGGAGAGGCTGAACATCCGCGTCGCCGTCTCGCCGACGTTGACGTTCGGCTCTTCGAGGGCGCCCTGGAGCAGGCTCGTGCCTTCCTTGGTGAAGTCCACCGCCGTCACGGTCGCGCCCGGTGTCGCAGCGAACCGGGAGTCTCCCGCACGCGTGATCTCCTTGGCGTCCAGCGTGAAGACCCCCAGGCGGGCGATCAGTTCTTCCTTGAGGATGATGCCGGTGGTGCCGTCCTCGTTCTTCGTCTCCTGCGGGACAAGGCGGTAAATGCCACCATCCGACTTGATACGCACCTTCTCGGTGTCGATGACGATCGGCTTGCCGTCGACGTCGAGGACCTCCGAGCCGTCGGCGGTGACCAAGGTGTTCGTCTCGTTGCGGTCGAAGTGGCCGTCACGCGTGTAGCGGATGCCCTCCTTCGTCTGGACGGTGAAGAAGCCTTCACCACGGACCATCACGTCGAAGCGTTGACCCGTCTCGCGCTCGGCGCCCTGACCGAGGTCCGTGCGGACCACTGCGACGTATGTGCCCGTGCCGACGCGGCCGATGAGCCGGTCCTGCGTGCTCGGCGTTGGGGCGAACCCGCCGTCCGAGGTGGTGCGCTTGGCCAGCACGCCGCCAAAGGCGGTCTGCGCTGACTGCTCGGCCTTGTAGCCGACGGTGGAGGAGTTCGCCATGTTCGCGGCCGTCACGTCCTGCTGACGCAGCCCGAGGAGCATGCCGGACGCCGCGGTGTAGAGGCCACGGATCATGACTGCTTCCTTCCGAGGCGCAGGCCCACAAAGAGGGACAGCGCCATCGCCGCAGCCAGCGCACCGAAGCGCGCGATGTCGGTCATGAGGGTGGTGTCTCCGGTGTTCGGGAGGGCGCCAGGCGCCAGCAGGCCGCCGGTGTCACTGCGGTTCCCGTCCAGACCACGCTGGCCGGTCAGAGAGAAGTAGCCGCCGATCGAGCGGTCAGCCGCCGGCTGCGGCGCCTCGTCCGGCTCGGGCTCCACAGTGATGATGAACAGGTCGAACCCGAAGTTCGCGATCGGCGGCAGCGTCCCCTTGAACGAGACCTTGCCGCTGCCATCGGCGTTGAAGCGCCCAACGGAGATCGCGTCGCCCGCCTGTGAGTTCACGAGCCAGCCCTGGTACTGCTTGCCGTCGAGACGTGGCAGGCCCGTAGCCTGCACTCGCACGATGCCCTCCGCGAAGATCAGCTCCGCGACACCCGTAGCGTCGCGCGGGCCCCAGTTCGACAGGTCGATGTAGGACAGGTTCACCGGCGTCGGTACGCCATTCGCGCGGACCGTGGTCGGGAGCGCCGCTACGAGCAGCGCGATGCCCGCGATCACCACCAAGGCGACGCGGGCGTGGCTGGCGGCTCGGCGGGAGTCGCTCACGGGCGACCTCCCCGGCTGCGTGCGATCTTCACCTCTTCGAGGCCGATCCGCAGTTCCCGCGCAATCGCGCGGTCGGAGAGGCCTTCGTCGATGAGGCGGGCGATTTGGCTCGACATCGTGGGTGCTGCGTCGTTGCGGACGTACTCGCCGGCCGCGCGCCCCATCGGCACAGACGCCGTCGCCATGCGGGCGGGTTCGCTCAGCAAGGTCTCCAGGCTCGAACGCTGGTGGGCCAGTTGCTCCTGCATCTGCGCCATTGCCTCCTCCAGCCGAAGGGCGAGGGCGTCTGCGGAGCGGGTCACGAGGGAGGAGACATGCTCGGTCAGCAGGTCGCGCTCCTCCTCCGTGTCACGGTCGCCGCGGCCCGTGGGCGGCATCGGCCCGGTGGACTGGATGAGCATCTCGCTCGGCAGGCCGGCCTCGGCCAACGCGAGGTCGAGGTCCGCGCGCTGACGGGCAATCAGGGCGGCGTGGTAGAGGACGGCGAGCGCGAGGAGCAGCACGGGCCCGCCAATGGCGATCGACAAGAGGAGCACCGAAGGCGAGACGCTCATGCCGCTTTCCCTCGTTCGCGGGCCTGCAGGGTGGCCCGCAGACGGCCCAGGGCCCGTGCATGGAGCTGGCACACGCGGGACTCGGAGATGTTGAGCACCTGCGAAACCTCCCGCATCGTCAGTTCCTCCTGGTAGTAAAGCGACAGGATGAGCTGTTCCCTCTCGGGGAGTTCCCTAATAGAGCTCGCGAGATCACCGATTCGCTCCTGATGCTCCATGTCCACGCTGAAGTCCTGGTAGTCCGGGTCGGCGATGCCGGCCGCGGCCCCGCCCCCGTCCTCGTCGTCCTCGTGGCTGCCCACGTTGTCCAGGGACACCGTCGTCCAGGACGCGTCGATCAGGTGGCGGCGGTAGGCCTCCGGAGAGAGGCCGAGGGTGGCCGCGACCTCTTCGTCGGTCGGATCCCGGCCCAGGTCGTTCGTCAGGCTCGTGATCGCCTCGGTGGTCTCGCGCACCTTCTGACGCACCGAGCGCGGCAGCCGGTCCAGCGAGCGCAGCGCGTCGATGATGGAGCCGCGGATCCGGGAGATCGCGTACGTCTCGAACTTCACGCCCTTGGCCGAGTCGAACCGCTCGACAGCTTCGATGAGGCCGATCGTGCCAAAGGAGAGGATGTCCTCGTAGTCCAGGATGGCAGGGAGCGAGATCGCGAGCCGCCCCATGACGTACTTCACGAGCGGGGTGAACTGCAGGATCAGTTGCTCGCGCACCTTGGGGTCTCCCGAAGCGGCGTAGCGTTCCCACAGCACCTGGTTCGCAGCCTGCAGGGCCTCCGGATCCTGGATCTCGGCCGGCCGGCGTGCCCGAAGTGGTGACATGCCCATCTGCGTCCCCTATGCCTACGCTGCCCGGCTATCTGCCGAGGCGTCCCGATCCGCACGCACCTGAGCCAGATCGACTGGTGCGCGCCCATCAGCAAGTTCCTGCGACGTCGGCGTCGCGTCTGCCTTCGCGGTCTTCGCCTTCTCTTTCGCGGGAGGCGCCGTGGAGACCACGAGTTCCGCGAAATACGCGGCGAAGGCCACCAGCGGGAAGGCGAGGAGGCCGCGCAACAGCGCCACCTCCATCGCGTACCCCGCCATCCAGGACGCGACAGCAGCAGCAATCGCTACCAGCGCGCCGGCGTTCAGACCCCATCGCAAGAGCGGCATCTACAACACCCCCTTGCGACGCAGTTCCAGCTGTTGCCGGTAGACGTACCGCACGAGGCGTTCGACCTCCGAGCGCGGCACACTGGCGAACCGGCCATGCAGCCGGTAGAAGCGCGCGCCTCGCACTGGCGGGTTCACCGTCAGCACATCGAGGGTGACCTCCATCTCAAGCGGGTCACCGTCCAGCGAGAACACGAGGTGCAACTTCGATCCGGGCTCCAGCCGGGTCAGCGTCTGCATCTGCAGGCCCCCACCGGAGAGGTCGAGGATGACGTTCTCGCTCAGCGGGCTCTCCGCGCCGTCCCGGGAGACCTCGGCTGCATAGCGCGGCACGATGCGCGTCATGAGCCGGTAGAAGGTGCGCCGCTCGTTCTTCTCGGCCTCGGCAGGAGGCTCGATGACCAAGCCCTCGACCGGAGCGGTCTCGATCAGCCGGACCTTCGTCGAGAAGCGGTACACCTGGCCATGCAGCGAGGTGAACAGCGTGATCGGCTGTCCCGCATCGATCGCGAGGACTTCCTCGCCACGCTCCGGCATCGTGATGCGGATCGCGTTCTCCGTGACGCTCCGGACCGTCGCCTCAAAGGACGCGCCGAGGTCGCCCTCCATCGGGGCGACGTTCACTCGGGTGCCAGGGCGGAGGTCGACGTAGTCCATCCGGTCCTTCTGTGGCTCTCGGTCTACCTAAGAGGCGTGGGCCAGCGTGCGAGCGGTCGCGGAGGTGGCGGAGTCAGACATCCAGCGTCCGGTGGCCACCGCGGCCGCCAGCGTGCGCGTGTCACCGGCCCGTGCCGGGTCCGTCACCTGGTCTGAGTGCGTGGTGTATGCGACACCGAGTGCCGCCTCGATCGAGGCGCTGACCGCCCCACCGAAGCGTGAGGTCTCGTCGCAGCGCGTCAGTGCGAGGCCGGTGACGCC
>SCVR01000283.1 GCA_004296805.1 Dehalococcoidia bacterium | reverse complement strand
TCATGTGGCACTCCTCGCCGGGCGCCTCACGCCCGCACCGACACCAGACCGGCGCGAGGCGGCCTCACGCTGCTTATAGCACGACCGACGCGGCCCAACCTGACGAGAATCTAGACCCGGACGCCCACCGAGGCTAGGACGGAGCGCCAGATCGCGTTGCCGTCGTCGTGGCCGAGGAGAGGCTCACAGGCGCGTTCGGGGTGGGGCATCATGCCAAGTACATTGCCCCGCTCGTTGAGGATGCCAGCGATGTTGTTCATCGAGCCGTTCGGGTTCGCCTCGGGCGTCACGCGGCCGTCGGCGGTGCCATAGCGGAACGCGACGCGGTCGGTGTCTTCCAGCATCCGGAGGGTGGCCTCGTCGGCGACGTAGCGGCCTTCGCCGTGGGAGATCGGGAAGAGATAGCCACGCGAGGTGTCGAGGCCGCGCGTGAACGGCGAGGTCGTGTTCACGGGGACGCAGTAAGTGTCCGTGCAGCGGAACTGCAGCGACTCGTTGCGCATCAGGACGCCCGGCAGCAGGTGCGCTTCGCAGAGAATCTGGAAGCCGTTGCAAATGCCGATGACGAGACCGCCCGCCTCAGCGTGGCGCTGGACAGACTCCATGATCGGTGCGAACCGCGCGATCGCCCCGGTGCGCAGGTAGTCGCCGTAGGAGAACCCACCGGGCAGCACGACGAGCTCGTCCGGCTCAAGGTGCGTCTCGCGGTGCCAGACCTTGCGGGACTCGATGCCGACCTGCGACAGCGCCCAGACACAGTCGTTGTCGCTCCAGGTACCGGGGAAAACGAGGACGGCTGCGCGCATTCGGCATACCTCGGGGGCGATCGAGGGGAGTACGACCAGTATACGGAGCGCAGCGGTTACGAGGCGGGTGTCGGTGTGCGTTTGAGGTCGCTACGGCGTGTCATCCTCGGAGATCGTGGGGCGCGGCGGCAGGGGTAGATCAGCGACGATCACCTGACGTGCAGGGTCCGCTGACCGAGGCACGGCAGGCAGCGCGGCGCCACGGTCGGCCAATTCACGGCGCGTGGGCTCCGGGTACTCGACGCGCGGATGGAATACCGCGTTGAGGGTGGCGGTGTACGTATCGGCGACGATCTTCAGGTCGCGGAGGGACAGGGGACATTCGTCCAGCTGGCCTTCCTCGATCCGCTCCCGGATCGTGCGCTCCACAACCTCGCGAATGCGTTCCGTGGAGCGGTCAGTCATCGAGCGGGCGGTCGCCTCGCAGGCGTCCGCGATCATGACGAGGGCCGTCTCGCGGCTCTGCGGCTTCGGGCCGGGGTAGCGGAACAGGTCCGGCGAGACATCCGGGCGCACCTCGGCGGCACGCCGGTAGAAGTAGGCGACCAGGCGTGTGCCGTGGTGCTCCGGAATGAACTGGATGATCGCCTCGGGGAGCCGCTCCTTGCGAGCGAGTTCGATGCCCTGCGTGACGTGCTGCTGGATCACGCGGTTCGACTGCATCGGGTCGATGTGTTCGTGGGGGCTCGGGTCGTCACCAAAGTTCTCCACGAAGAACGCTGGGGAGTAGAGCTTCCCGACATCGTGGTAGTACGCACCGACACGTACGAGGAGCGGATCCGCGCCGATGCGGTCCGCGGCTCGCTCCGCGAGGTTCCCGACGAGCATCGCGTGCTGGAACGTACCGGGGGCTTCGTCCTGCAGGCGGCGCATCAGCGGGTGGCTCAACTGGCCGAGTTCCATCAGTTGGACTCGCGTGACGATGCCGAACATCCGCCCCAGCAACGTGAACGCGAAGGTCGCGAGGACGGCGGTCCACAGTCCACCCGCAGCGCTCGATCCGATCAGCCACGGAAGGTCCACGAAGCGCCGGTCCGGGTCCAACAGCAGCAGGGCACTGGCCGTCGTCGCGACGCCGATGCCAGCGGCGAGACCGGCGAGGATCACCCGCTGGCCTCGATCCGTGCGGGACGCGATCCCGACCGCCGCTAGCGAGCCGATGGCCATCGCTGCCGCGAACTGCACGACTTCGAGAGCACTCGCCTCGCCCAGATTCTTGCCGGGTGCAGCGACACCCGCGAAGGCGATCAGTGCGCCGAGCAGTCCGGCCATCAGCAGTCCCGCCCCTGCATCGAGCAGCAGCGTAGCTGCGAGGGGTGCGGCGCAGAGCGGTAGGGCCAGGGCGAGGTAGCGGCGTTGGTCGTCCGGCAACAGGAATGGCGCGGCGGACTTCGCGACCAACACCGCCACGGCGAGGAGCAACGCAAACAGCAGGCGCCGTCGGGCACCCTCAAGGCTTCCGACCATGGGGGCTGCGACCGCGCACACGACCCCTGCAGCGATCGAGATCAGCAGGGCACCGGCGGCCACCGGCCAGCGCAACGCCCCGTCGTTCACGCCCAAGCGGTCGAGCGCCTCGATCCCGGCGGCATCTACCTGGTCTCCAGCATCGACGACTGGCTGGCCTCGGTTGAACGAAACCTTCACGGGCGGGGTATTCTCGCGCGCCTGCTTCCGCTGCGCCTCCGTGCGTGGCGCGTCCGTCTTCAGGGTGGGGATGATGAGCGGCGCCACGAGTTCACGGGCCGCGATCCGCTCGGCGTCTGAGAGCGACGGGCTGAAGAACCCGGCCGCACGGTTCTTCGCCTGGTCGACCTCGCTGCTGGCGACGGAGCCTACGAGCGTGCGGCCGAGCGCGGCGCGCACCTCTGCGGTCATGGCGTCCCACTGCTCCGGTGAGAGTCGGGCAAGCGTGGCGGCGGCATCCTGCGAGATCGTCGTACCGGGGACGCCTCGGATAGCGCTCTCGCGGGCAGATGCTGAAAGCGCGGGGTCGCGCCGGACCCGGTCGACCTCACGGAGGACGCGCTCGAGGTCTGCGAGTTGGCGATCACGGACCGTCGTGTCGAGGACGACGACCTCTGGGATAGCGTCTGCGGCCTGCTTCCGGACGGCGTTGGTGCGCACCTCGGACTCGTAGGAGAGATCACGTGGTGCCAGGATCGCGCGCGCGACGATGGTGCCCGCGCGGAGCGGCTGGACGCCGGGGTAGACGGGGAAGAGCGCAACGGAAAGCAGCAGTGCCACCATCGCGCCGAACCACCATGACCGCCGCCGGATGGGGCGCGCCGGCGGCCGGAGTGCTCGTGCGGCCATCGATGTCGTCCGCGGCCCGCGCTAGCCCTGCAGGATTTCGCGCGCGATCGCGTTGGCGGCGGCGCCGTCGGCGCGGCCCGCGAGCCGCGCCATCAGCGGGCGCATCACCTTGCCGAGATCGTTCGCGCTGGTCGCGCCGGCCTCGGCGATCACTTCGCGGACGATCGCGCGGAGTTCTTCGTCCGACATCTGCTGGGGGAGGAACTGCA
>SCVR01000282.1 GCA_004296805.1 Dehalococcoidia bacterium | reverse complement strand
CGCCACCGCTGACCTCGTGCTCATCGGAGGCGGGCAGGACCGCGAGCAGCGGCGCATCGCGGACGAACTCGCCGCGCATGGCCCCACCCTCCGCGCCTGGGCGAAGGGCGACACGGCCATGCTCGCGGTCTGCGGTGGGTTCCAGCTGTTCGGCCGCTGGTATCGCGACGCCTCCGGTAAGGAACTTCCCGGCGCGGGTGTCTTCGATGTCACGACGATCGCGCCAGGCCCCGGAGCGGCGCGCTGCATCGGCGACATCCTCGCGGCCACGGAAGTCGAGGGCGTCCGCGAGGTGGTCGGCTTCGAGAACCACGGGGGCCGCACCTACCTCGGCCCCGAGGCCCGGCCGTTCGCCCGGGTCGAGTACGGCCGTGGCAACAACGGCGAGGACGGCACCGAGGGCGTGATCTACCGCAACGCCATCGGCACGTACCTCCACGGGTCGCTGCTGCCGAAGAACCCGGCGCTCCTCGACTGGCTGATCGCCGCCGCGCTCCGCCATCGCTATGGCCCGGGCACGCCCGAGGCCCACCTCGACATGCGCCCCGCGCCCTATGCCGAGCGCGCGCACGCCGCCTCCGCTGCCGTCGCCCGGCGCCGCTCGCCAAAGTTCGAGCCGGTGGTGAAGTAGGGCCCGCCCCCGCGAACCGCGCTACCGTACGCAACACCGCAGTTCGAGGAGCGCCCGTGCCGCTGCCATTCCTCGCCATCGAGATCCCGTTCGACCCGCGCATCGTCACGCTTGGTGGCCTGATGCTGACGTGGCATGGGCTCTTCACGGCGATCGGCATCCTCGCCGGTGTGCAGATCGCACTGTGGTTCGGACGTCACCACGGGTATGACGAGGCCGACGCCTACACCCTGGCGCTGATCGGCATCCCCAGCGGCATCATGGGTGCTCGGTTGCTGTTCGTCTTCGAGCACTGGACCTACTACAGCGATACGCCGCTACAGATCCTCGCCCTGACAGAGGGCGGCATCTCCGTCTGGGGCGCCGTGATTGGCGGCGTCCTGGGCCCGCTGCTGTTCGCCTGGTGGCGTGGCTACGACATCCCGCTGGGCCTCGACATGGGCGGTGTGGGCCTCATCCTCGGCATGGCGATCGGACGCCTCGGCGACGTGGTGAACGGCGAGCACCTGGCGAAGGCGACCAGCCTTCCGTGGGGTGTCATCTATACGGATCCTGATTCACCCGCGTATGCGCACTCGCTTCTCGTTGGCGCGCACCATCCTGCGACCACGTACGAGATGCTGGGCGACCTGGTGATCCTCGCTGCGATGCTGTGGCTGAAGGCTGGCCCGCTGAAGTGGCGTCACGGCGTTACGTTCACGTTCTTCTTCGCGGCGTATGCCGTGATGCGGTTCTTCGTCTCATACCTTCGGGTCGATTCGGCAGAGACGTTCGTCTTCCACATCACCTGGCCGCAGATGGTCTCGTTGTTCGGCGCAGTGGCAATGGTCCCAGTCGCCGCGATCCTCTGGCGCAAGGGCGATGCGCGCCCCACGGCGCCGACACCTCCCGCGCCGCCACCCGGCCGCGTGCGCGTCCGCCGGTAGCCTTCGGTGTCCGGCGCGCCGAACGAGGTCGATGTGGTGCTGTACATCGGCACCGACTGCCATCTCTGTGACATCGCGCGCCATCTCCTGCTCGCGTTGCGCCGCTCCATCCCCTTCCACCTGCGCGAAGTCCCGATCGCCAGCGACCCGGATCTTGAGCGGCGCTTCCTCCTCGAAGTGCCGGTAGTCGAGGTCGACGGAGAGATCGCGACGCAGGCGCCCGTGGAGATCGAAGCAGTGCGCGCCGCCGTCGTGCGCGCGCGGCTGCGGCGGGCCTCATTGGGAGGACTGCCGTGACGCGGTGGGCTGAGGTCGAGGCTCAGGCGCCGGACTTCGCTGGCCGCGTGCAGGCGGTGTTCGACGCGCACAAGCACAAGACGATGGCGACGCTCCGACGCGACGGCTCGCCTCGGATCAGCGGCACCGAGGTGCAGTTCGTCCAGGGCGACGTCTGGCTCGGCAGCATGGACCATGCCCTGAAGGCACGCGACCTCCAGCGTGATCCGCGGGTCGCCATCCACAGCGGGACGATCGACCTCGAACTTCAGCAGGGTGACGCGAAGATCGCTGGGCGGGCGACGGAGGTGCGCGATGCCACCCTCTGGCGCGCCGTGAACGGCGAGGAGACAGCACCGGACGAGTCACACCTGTTCCGGATCGAGATTGCCGAGGTAGTTCTCACCCGGGTTGACGGCGACGAACTGGCGATCGAGTCGTGGACGCCCGCGCGCGGCCTTCGCCTGGTGAGGCGTCGTTGAGCGCGGGCTAGACTGCATCCGCAGCCCATCGAGGGAACGATCCATGCCTAGCCCGCTCGTCTACTTCCAGATCGCGACCCCGGACACCGACGCGGCGCGCGCGTTCTATAGCGCCCTCTTCGACTGGAAGTGGGGCGAGCCCGGCGGCCGCACCGTGACCATCGACGCCCAGGGTCCCGCAGACTTCGACCCCAAGGGGTCGCTGAGGCAGATGCCCGAGGGCACGACGCCGTTCGTGACGCCCTGGTTCCGGGTCGATGATCTCTGGGCGACGCTCGAGAAGGCCCAATCGCTCGGTGCGGAGGTCATCCTCCCGATTCGCCAGAGCGCCACCGGGACGCACTCCTGCCTGGTCCGAGGCCCGGACGGCCAGACGGTCGGGATCGTCCAGGCGTAGGTGGGCCTTCGATCCGCGTAATGTAGCCTGTCGACGTTGAAGGCGGGAGTGCTTCGTTGGTCGCAATGCAGATCGAGCCAGTCGCAGCGCCGTTCGACGCGGTGGTCGAGCTGCCTGGCTCGAAGTCCTACACGAACCGCGCACTGTTGATCGCCGCGCTCGCGCGCGGTCGCTCTGAGATCACGCAGGCGCTCGCGTCCGACGACACGCATTACATGCGCACGGCGCTCAAGGCGATGGGCGTCGGGATCGAAGACCGCGACGCGCACACGTTCATCGTCACTGGCGTGGATGGAGAGTTTCCCTCCCAGGGTGCCTCCCTCATGGTCGGCAATGCCGGCACGGCCGCTCGGTTCCTCACCGCGGCGGTCGCCCTCGGCCACGGGACGTTCACTGTCGACGGCTCCGAGGCGATGCGGAAGCGCCCGATCCACCCGCTCATCGAGGGGCTGCGGCAACTCGGTGTGGACATCGAGAGCAAAGAGGGCACGGGCTGCCCGCCGGTGATCGTGCGTGCCAACGGCATCCCCGGCGGCCGCGCCGTGATGCGCGGCGACATCTCCAGCCAGTACTTCAGCGCGCTGCTGATGGCCGCACCGTATGCCGCGAGCGACGTCGAGATCGAGGTGGACGGCGACCTTGTCTCCTCGCCCTACGTCACGATGACGCTCTCGACGATGGCGGAGTTCGGCGTACACGCAGAGCGAGACGGCGACCGGCGGTTCCGCGTCCCTGCGGGGCAGCGCTACGAGGCGCGCTCGTACGCCGTGGAGCCAGACGCTTCGGCGGCGTCCTACTTCTTCACGGCTGCTGCGGTGACCGGCGGGCGCGTGGTGGTGCCGCGACTGGGGAGCCGGTCGGCGCAGGGCGATCTCGGCATCCTCGAAGTACTCGAGCGGATGGGCTGCCGCGTCCGCATCAACGAGGACTCGATCGAGGTGCAGGGCCCGGCCCAACTACGCGGGGTCGACGCCGACTTCACGCAGATGGGCGACGTGGCCACCTCGTTGATGGCGATCGCGCCATTTGCGGACGGCCCCACGACCGTCCGAGGCATCGCGCAGACGCACTACGAGGAGAGCGACCGCCCGGTGGCGGCGGCGACAGAGTTGCAGCGGATGGGCTTGCGGGTCGAGAGCGACTGGGACTCGGTCACGATCTACCCGGGCATCCCGCAGCCGGCCGAGGTACAGACCTACGACGACCACCGCATCGCGATGAGCTTCGCGGTGACCGGCCTGCGTGCCCCCGGGATCGCCATCGCGAATCCGGAGTGCGTCTCCAAGACCTTCCCCGAGTACTTCGAAGTGCTGCGCGGCCTGACCAGCCCCCGGCGTTAAATGGTCGGAGCAGAGCCTGGGCCGTCCCCGGATTGACAGGCGAAGCAGCCCCCGCCTAGCCTCGATCCCAGTCGTCGGCCTCGGCCGGCGGTTCATCCAGAGCGGGGGAGGGCACCGGCCCTGCGAACCCGCCGCAACCGGCCCCCTTCGCCAGGGAGGACACGGTGCGAATTCCGGCCCGGCGGCACTCGGCCGACGGGAAGATGAACGGAAGGCGCTCGGAGCCATGACCCACTCGACTCCCTCGCTGACAGCACCCTTCATGGGCCGCATGGTGATGCGCTAGCCCGAAGGCGCGCGACACCGCGCGGGCTTCGGGCTCCCCCAGCAGCCGGACACCACCCGACCATCGAGGATCCGTCACATGTCCTTTGCTAAAGCGCTGCGCTGTCGCGAATGCGGCCGGGAGTACCCCCTCGACCCCATCTTCTCCTGTGAGTTCTGCTTCGGCCCGCTTGAGGTCGCGTATGACCTCGACGGCATCCGGGCGGCCGTCAGCCGCGACTCGATCGCGAAGGGCCCGTCCACCATCTGGCGGTACGCGCCCTTCCTGCCGTGCGAGCCCGAATTCAAGGTTGACCTCGGCACCGGCTACACGCCGCTGCTGAAGGCAGACCGCCTCGCGAAGGCGATCGGCCTCGACACGCTGTGGATCAAGAACGACACCGTGAACCCCACGTGGTCGTTCAAGGACCGCGTCGTCTCGATCGCCATCGCCCGGGCGCGCGAGTTCGGCTTCTCCGCGATCGCCTGCGCGTCTACGGGCAACCTCGCCAACTCCGTCGCGGCGCACGCGGCGGGCGCGGAGATGGAGTGCTTCGTCTTCATCCCGGACGACCTAGAGCAGGGCAAGGTTGTCGGCTCCGGCATCTACAACCCCACCGTGGTAAAGGTGCGCGGCTCGTACGACGACGTGAACCGCCTCTGCACCGAACTGTCGATGCAGTACCCGTGGGCGTTCGTGAACATCAACGTCCGCCCGTACTACGCCGAGGGCTCCCGCACGATCGGCTTCGAGGTCGCGGAACAACTCGGCTGGCGCACGCCGGACCACCTCGTCGCGCCGATGGCATCGGGCTCGATGTACACGAAGATCTGGAAGGCGTTCCAGGAGTTCCACAAGGCCGGCCTGATCGATGCGCCGCAGACGCGTATGTCCGGGGCGCAGGCCGCGGGCTGCTCGCCGATTACGACGGCGTTCGAGAAGGGCACGTTGAACTTCGTCCCCCAGAAGCCGAACACCATCGCGAAGTCGCTCGCCATCGGGAACCCCGCGGATGGCTACTACGCCCTCAAGCAGATGCAGGAGACCAACGGCGGCGCGGAGATGGTCACTGACGAGGAAGTCGTCGAGGGCATCAAGTTGCTCGCCGAGACCGAGGGCATCTGGGCGGAGACCGCGGGCGGCGTCACCATCGGCTGTCTGAAGAAGATGGTCGCGTCCGGCTTCATCAAGCGCGGCGAAGAGACCGTGGCGATCATCTCGGGCGGCGGCCTGAAGACCCTCGAGGCCGTCGTGGACGCCGTCGAGGAACCGCTGCACGTGGACCCGCGCATCGCATCATTCGAAGAAGCCCACCGCGCGCGCAAGGGCGTGCTCGTCGGCGCGAAGGCGTAAAGGAGGCCTGACGATGGAGAAGCATGTCCGGCTGACCTTCGGCCCAGAGTCCGTGAAGAAGCCGCTCGTGTACCAGCTGGGCCACGAGTTCAAGGTAGTGACCAGCATCCGCATGGCGGACGTGGACAAGTCGATCGGCTGGGTCGTCCTCGGCCTTGAGGGCGACCCCGACGAGATCGAGCGCGCCCTCGCGTGGGTGCGTGCGCAGGGCGTCCGCGTGGACGAACCGACACTGGGTGACGTGGTGGAGGGCGGCGCGTAGGCGCTGCATCCACCCTCAATCTGACTGACAGAGAAGGAACCGACGATGGCCGTGACCGTGAAGATCCCAACCCCGCTGCGGGGCCTGACCCTGAACCAGGACACTGCCTCCGTGGACGTCACTGACGTCGCCGGTTGTGTGGGCGCCCTCGAGGGCCTCTTCCCCGGGATGCGCGAGCGCCTGGTGGACGAGGCCGGTGAGATCCGTCGCTTCGTGAACATCTACGTGAACGGCGAGGACGTCCGCTTCCTCTCCGGCGTCACGACCCCGCTGAAGTCGGGTGACGAGGTCTCGATCGTGCCGGCGGTCGCCGGCGGTGCGTAACGCGTGACCACCGAGCAAGATCGATGGCGACGGCCGGGGACCATCCCGGCCGTCGTTGCATTCGTCCTCGTGATTCACCGGGATGCTCTTCGTGACCTTCATCGGCCTCTGGGTCCGGCCTTGAGGGCGGAGGTCTCTGCGCCGCACGCGCGGCCCTCGCCTGGCTGTGTGGGTACTCTGGACCGGATGAACGCCTCACGCCGCCTCCCATTCATTGCAGGCCTCGGTGCCGCTGCCGTCACAGCGACCTACGTCGTAATCATGATGCGACAGGGTCGTGACCCCGACCTCGCGAGCATCGTAATGATCGCCACAACGTTCGCGTCGTCAGCGGCTGCGTTCCTCGCGAGCGTGGTGCTGCCGCCGTCGGCTCGGCGGGTCGTCTTGCTCACCTGGGGGTCGACAGTCGCTCTGTTCTGGACGGTCCTCCTCAATACGCTGACTCCGCTCTGGCTGCCGGTCGCCGTCATCGGCTGGATCGCGACCGTGCGTGAAGCCCGCTCCTTCAGTCGTGAGAGCGAGGGCGGACGTGCCTGGCCGCTGGTCGGAGGCACCTGGGCGATCGGCGTGGCGCTCCTGGGCCTCGTAGTGTTCGGATCGATCGCGGTCGGACGATCACCGGAGAGCGGGACCGGTCAAGGGATCGCGGCCCCGCGCTAGGTGGCTTGCGCCCGCAGCAGGTCCGCCGTCATCTCCAGGTGCCCGAGGTGGATTGCGCAATGGCGGATCGCGGAGGCGAAGCCGCGACGTCGAGGCATCGCGTGCGGCTCTCCTTCTCCGAACAGAGCCTTCGTCGGCGTGACGACTTCGTCGAGGCGCACGGGGTCAAGCGCGCTGAGCGCAGACTCGATCTGGGACGCGAGCGACCGAAGTGCCGCCGCCAACTCCGCTGCCGGCACGCCAGATGAGGCGAACTCGGCGACACGGTTGCGGGAGACGTCCTGGCCCGCGCCGATACCGAGCGCCCAGGCCACGGTGGCACCGTGGACGTGAGCCGCGATCGCCCCGACCGCCGTGGCGCCCTCATACGGCGCTCGGTCGAGGAGCGCGGGCGGGGTGACCTCGACGGTCTCGGCGATACGAGCGAGGAGCCAGCTGAGGAGGTCGGCGTACTGGGCGCGCTCGGCGGGGGCAGAAGGGTCAGTCACGCGGAGCCTCCTAGAGAAAGAAATCACGATGACAAGGCAGATTCGCCGGCGTCAACTGCGTGATGATTTCCTCGCCTGATGTCGCTCCGCGAATCTCAGCGTCAGACTTGGAGGTTGACGGCCTCCCCTTCACGATTGATAGGGTTCGTAGTGCCGAGTCCCGATCGACATCGGGAACGGGGGAACCAATTCTTGGGGTGCATCGCGCGACCGAGCGCGTAGGCGACTTCCGACGCCGAACCCGTCAGCTCACCCCGTAGGCGTTCGGAGGCTCGGGCACTCTCGCCTTTGCCTCCTGTCGTCCGGCGGCGTCTACGCGACGCCTCGCTGCCGCATGGCGGCTGCGGGAGAGTGAAGGGAGGCGAGGCCATGATCCTCGTCACCACCAGCGGGAACGGTTCGATGGATCAGTACGCCTCTGCCCTTGCGGAGCGGCTGCCGGAGGTCCGCCAGTTGCCGACCTCGGTCTACGAACGGAGCGTGCGGCGGTTCAACCAGTCCTTGCTGAGTCCCGGCACTCTGCGCTCGCTGTACCTCGATGTCGCGTTTGTGCGAGAGCTCCGGCGACAGGACGAGCCGATCCACTTCCCCAACCACCATCTGGCGCGGTACGGACGTTTCTTGCGCAGGCCGTACGTCGTCACGGTGCACGACCTCATCCGCTATTTCGACCTCAGACGGCGGAAGCCGCTTATCCACCAGCCAAACCTGCGCGATCGTCTCTACCTCGGACTCGATTATGGGGGTATCCGTCACGCTGACGCGGTCATCGCCGTCTCGCGTACGACGAAGGCCGATCTCGTGGAGCACCTCGGAGTCGACGAAAGCCGGGTCCACGTGGTCTACGAAGGTGTGGATCACCACCAGTTCCGTCCGGTTGACGCGCGACCGTTCGAGTTCCCGTACCTGCTTTTCGTTGGCTCTGAGCAGCCGAGGAAGAACCTGGCCGCACTCATCGACGCATTCGCACGCCTCAAGCGCTCGGGTGCACACCCAGACTTGCGACTCGTCAAGGTCGGAGCGGCTGGAGGTCGCGAATCCGACTACCGCACCGAGACAGAACGTCTTGTCGCTCAGCACGGCGTCAGCGACTCGGTGATCCTCGTTGACCGGGTGCATCCAGAGGCGCTGGCTGCCTACTACGCCGGTTCGGAGTGCACCGTGATGCCCTCGCTGTACGAGGGCTTCGGCTTCCCGGTGCTTGAAGCGATGGCGTGCGCCTCGCCGGTGGTGGCGTCGTCTGGCGGGTCGTTGCCGGAGATCGCCGGGGACGCCGCCGTCCTCGTCTCCCCGCATGGCCCCGAGGCGATTGCGGGCGCGATCGGCCGTGTCCTCACCGACCGTGACTTTCGCGAGGAGCTCCGTGTCCGTGGAGTGCAGCGAGCGTCTGGGTTCACTTGGGAACGCACCGCTTACGAAACCCGGCGTGTCTACGAAACGGTCGCGGAGGCACACTCGCCCGCGACGCTGGGAGTGCCTTTGTCCTGAGGCTCCTGGCAGGCTTCTCCTGCGGATGTGGCGCGCGGCCAGATACCCCGGGCGCCCCACTCGGTGGGTGCGCGAATGGCCCGCTCATCGCCCGGCGTTCCCCGTCGACCAGGGGGAAGCGACTTGCCACCGCTGTTGTTGAGTGTTTTACTCAGGTATCGGGTTGCGGAGCCCGAAGAGATTCGAGACAGCGTCGGCGGGAAATCTGAATGCTGCTGAGCACCAAGGGCGACTACGGCGTCCGCGCCATGATCGACCTCGCGAAACACGCGGGGGAGGGCCCCGTGCAGCGCTCGGAGATTGCGCGGCGACGGCAGATTCCGGAGTCCTACCTCGACCACCTGCTGGCCCAACTGCGGCGCGCCGGATTCGTCCGGAGCACCCGAGGGCCCAGCGGAGGGCACGAGCTGGCGAAACCGGCCTCGGACATCAACCTCCTGAGCCTCCTCGAAGCTCTAGAGGGCTCGCTCGCGCCGCTTGGGTGTCTGGAACCCGCGGTGGGCGAAGAGGCGACGGAGTCGATCTGCGGGCAGAACTGGGTGTGGCAAGAGATCTACGACGAGATGCGCGCACGGTTGGCAGCGGTCTCCCTCGCAGAACTCGTGGAGCACGAGCGCGAGCACGAGCGCCAGGCGGTCATCTCCTACAACATCTAGTCAGACGAAGCGGGCGGTTACGACGTGGCTGAACAGAACAGGCCGGGTGGCGAGGGCGCTCTGCAGCGTCCGCTGATCGCCGACTCCGTGCTCGACCTCGTCGGGCGGACGCCGCTCGTGCGCCTGAACAAGGTGGTGCCCGCGGGCGCCGCTGAGGTCGTGGGCAAGTGGGAGGTCGCGAACCCCGCCGGCAGCGTGAAGGACCGCATC
Organism: Dehalococcoidia bacterium; assembly: GCA_004296805.1. GTDB lineage: Bacteria > Chloroflexota > Dehalococcoidia > UBA2979 > UBA2979 > SURF-43. The sequence continues at coordinate 7,918 of SCVR01000282.1, read as the reverse complement.
GCACGCTCGATGGTCGAGGCGGCTGAGCGCAGCGGAAAGCTGAAGCCCGGCGCGACGCTCATCGAGCCCACCTCCGGCAACACCGGCATCGGCCTCGCGATGGTGTGCGCCACGAAGGGCTACCACCTCGTCCTGACGATGCCCGAGGACTACAGCGTGGAGCGTCGCCGCCTCCTCGAGCGTCTGGGTGCGGAACTCGTGCTCACGCCAGCAATCGAGGGGATGACGGGCGCGGTCTACGCCGCAGAAGAGCTGGTGAAGCGCAAGGGCTACGTGATGCTCCAGCAGTTCGACAACCCGGCGAACCCGGAGGCGCACCGCCAGACGACCGGCCCGGAGATCCTCGAAGGCACCGGTGGCCGCCTGGACGCGTTCGTGGCTGGCGTCGGCACGGGGGGTACGATCACCGGTGTGGGAGAGGTCCTGCGGGGCGCGGGCCTCTCAGTGCGGATCGTCGCCGTTGAGCCGGCCCGTGCGCCGGTGTTGCAGGGCGGCCGCGCGGGCGTCCACGGCATTCAGGGCATCGGCGCCTCGTTCGTGCCGGGCGTCCTCAACCGCGAGGTTTACGACGAAGTGATGAGCGTCCGTGACGAGGACGCGATGGCGATGACGCGCCGTCTGGCACGCGAGGAAGGGATGCTGCTCGGCATCTCCTCTGGCGCGAATGTGTGGGCGGCGGTGAAGGTGGCGCAAGAACTCGGGCCGGGCAAACGCGTCGTCACGATGCTGTGCGACACGGGCGAGCGCTACCTCAGTGTGGCGATCTAAGCAGGGGTACAGGGCGAGGTGGTTGGGATGGGTGTCTCTGTCTACATCCCCTCGCCATTTCGGCGGCTCACGGCTCAGCACGAGTACGTGGACGTGGAGGGTACGACGGTGGGCGAGGTGCTGGACGCGCTGGAGCGTCAGTACCCCGGCTTTGGCGACCTGGTGTACGACCGGAACCGGAAGGTCCCGGCGCACATCAACATCTACTTGAACAACCAGGAGATCCACGACCTAGATGGCGTGGCGACGAAGGTTTCAGACGGCGACCAGGTCGCCGTGATCCCCGCCCTCGCGGGCGGCGCGTTCGGCTTCGATGCAGATGGAGGACTCAGATGAGCGATCAACCAGCCCGTTCGGAGGCAATGACCCCGGACGAGGTCATGCGCTACTCGCGGCACATCATCATGGCGCAGGTCGGGCCGCAGGGTCAGCGCAAACTGCGTGACGCCAAGGTGCTGGTGATCGGCGCCGGTGGTCTCGGCGGCCCGGTGGCGCTCTACCTCGCCCTCGCCGGCGTCGGCACGATCGGCATCGTCGAGTTCGACACGGTCGACCTGTCGAACCTCCAGCGCCAGGTGCTGCACCAGACGCCGGACATCGGCAAGCCGAAGCTGCAGTCCGCCAAGGAGAAACTGGCGGCGCACAACCCGCACGTGAAGGTCGTCGGCCACAACGTACCGATCACGTCCGACAACGCGATGGAGATCATCAGCCAGTACGACGTCGTCGTGAACGGCGCGGACAACTTCGCAACGCGGTACTTGGTGAACGACGCCTGCTACCTCGCGGGCAAGACGCTGGTGGACGGTGCGATCCTGTTGTTCGACGGCCAGGCGACGGTCTACGAGCCCGGCAAGGGCTGCTACCGCTGCCTGTACCCGGATCCCCCTCCGCCGGGCCTCGTCCCCTCGTGCGCCGAGGCCGGCGTGCTGGGCGCGATCACGGGCATCGTGGGCTCCATCCAGGCGACCGAGGTCTTCAAGAAGATCCTCGGCATTGGGAACCCGCTGACCAACCGGCTGCTGCTGGTGGACGCGCTCACCATGGAGTTCCGCACGATGAAGGTCCGTCGAGACCCGAAGTGCCCGCTCTGCGGTGACAACCCGACGGTGAAGGAACTCATCGACTACGACCAGTTCTGCGGGACGCCGCCACTGGTGATGCCCGGCGTCGCCGCGGGCGCGCACTAAGTTCGCACGCTCCGTCGCGTGCACGGCCCTCGGTAGCCGGCGCGACCGCGGAGAGTGGTGGAAAGGGACAACCATGACGGTGACTGTGAACGTCACCTCGGTGATCCAGAAGGTCGTGAACGGCCAACGTGCCTTCGCGGCCGAGGGCACCACGCTGGGCGCGCTGATCGAGAACATCGAGAAGGCGTACCCGGGCTTTGCCGGACAGATCATGGACGAGGGCGGAGAGATCCGCCGTTTCGTGAACGTCTACCTGAATGACGAGGACGTGCGTTACCTCGGCGGCAAGGCCACTCCGCTGAAGGATGGCGACACCGTGTCGTTCCTCCCAGCCCTCGCGGGCGGGGCGTAGGCGCCGAGGCCGCGCGGATGCTGTACGCGAGCGTGCTCGACATGATCGGCAACACGCCGCTCGTGGACATCTCCGCGATGTCCCCGAACCCACGCGTCTCGATCTACGCGAAGTTGGAGGGGCAGAACCCCACCGGCTCCGTGAAGGACCGGATCGCGAAGTACATGATCGAGGACGCCGAGCGCACGGGCCGTCTGCAGCCTGGCCAGGCCATCCTCGAACCGACCTCCGGCAACACCGGCATCGCCCTCGCGATGATCGGGCGGCTCAAGGGCCACCCTGTCACCGTCGTGATGCCTGATGCCGTGTCGTCGGAGCGCGTTGAACTGCTCAAGGCGTTCGGCGCTGAGATCATCTACTCAGAGGGGAACCTCGGGACGAACGGCTCGGTGCAGAAGGCCCTTGAGGTCTCGGCGCAGCACCCAGACTGGTTCATGCCGTTCCAGTACGAGAACCCGGAGAACCCGCATGCCCACTACGAGACCACGGCGCCTGAGATCATCCGGGACCTGCCGAACCTCGATGCGTTCGTGTCCGGCCTCGGCACGGGCGGGACGCTGACGGGGGTCGGGAGACGACTCAAGGAGTACAACCCGGCGATCCGGATCATCGCGGCGGCGCCGCACCCCGGCGACATGGTGCAGGGGCTGCGCGCGCTGGAAGACGGCTACATCCCGCCGGTCTTCGACGACTCCGTCCTCGATGGGCGGATCGTCGTGGACTCCGCTACCTCGTTCCGTGTGGCGAAGGATCTGACGCACAAGACCGGCGTGTTCGGAGGTATTTCCGGAGGCGCGGCGGTGCGAGCGGCGCAACGCACTGCCGAGCGGATGGAGTCCGGCAAGGTGGTCTGTCTGCTCGCGGACGGTGGTTGGAAATACCTTTCGAGCGGTCTGTGGAGTCGCGACTACGACGACATCCGCGAGGCCGTAGAAGAGAAGATGTGGTGGTAATCATCCGAGGGTTCGGATGCGGTCGGAGGGGGTAATCGATGGTCGACAAGCTGGTAACGGCTGACTGGGTCCAGCAGCACAAGGGTGACCCGAACGTACGCCTCGTCGAAGTCGACGTGGACACCGAGGCCTACAAGGACGGCCATATCGAGGGCGCAGTGGCGTGGAACTGGACGACCCAGCTCCAGGACCCAATTCGTCGCACGATCCTCGATCAGGCCGCGATGGAAGCGCTGCTCTCGAAGTCGGGCATCAAGCCAGACACACACGTGGTGCTCTACGGCGACAACAACAACTGGTTCGCGGCATACGCGCTCTGGCTGTTGGAGATGTACGGCCACACCAATGCCTCGCTCATGGACGGCGGGCGGGTGAAGTGGCTCGGCGACCAGCGCCCGCTCACCACTGCGGAGCCGCAGGTGCGGTCGACCGCCTACCAGGCCAAGGCCCCGGACCCAACGACGCGCGCCAAGCGCGACGAGGTCATCGCAGCCCTCGCGGGCGGGACGCAACTCGTCGACGTGCGTTCCCCTGCCGAGTACGCGGGCGACATCATCGCCCCCCCGGGCATGACGGAGACGGCGCAGCGCGGCGGTCACATTCCCGGCGCGAAGAACATCCCGTGGGCGCGTGCGGTCAACGAGGACGGCACCTTCCGCTCCAAGGAAGAACTGCAGGCGCTGTACGGCGGGCAGGGCCTGAAGGCCGACGACCCGACGATTGCCTACTGCCGGATCGGTGAGCGCTCGTCGCACACGTGGTTCGTATTGAAGTACCTCCTCGGGTTTAACAACGTGAAGAACTACGACGGCTCGTGGACCGAGTGGGGCTCCATGGTGGACGTCCCGATCGAGCGTTAGTCGAGCATCGAGGGCGCAACGATGGCCGACCGTGCGGGGGTGCTGCAGCAGGTGCTGCTGCGGCGCGCGCTGACCTCGGGTGACGGGCTCTCACTCCCGCTCCGCTTCAGTGCGGACGTGGTAGCGAAGTACCGCAGCATCGAGGGTGCGCAGGTGATCCGTACCCGCACGGTGGGCCGCGTGGCGATCCGCGGCCAGTGGTCGCTCGACATGGGCATCGTCGCCGGTGCACCCGGGGGTGCCGAGGTGCAGGTCACCCTCGGGGACCTCATGCAACGCCTGCCGGAACGGGAGCGTGATCACTGGATCGCGCACCTCATCGCGGAGCCGGCCAGCGAAAACTTCCTGCAGATGAAGATGGCGGCCAACGCCTGCATCGACGATGGTGAGACGGCCGACTGGAAGTAGTCCGTCGCGCTTGACCAGATCGGGAGCCGCCCGTGCCTCGGATCCCCCGCGCCATCGTCGACGAGATGATCGCCCACGCACGCGAAGACCTGCCCAACGAGGCGTGTGGGATGGTGCACGCCACGGCCGGCGCGCCGATCGCGGTACATCGCGTCAAGAACGACGCGGCGAGCCCCTACCGTTACGAGATGAACCCTCTGCAGATGATGCGGCTTGAGGGCCAGCGCGACGCCTCGGGCGAGGCATTGTTCGCGATCTATCACTCCCACGTCGCCTCGAAGGCATACCCGTCTCCGACGGACGTACGGATGGCGTTCTTCCCGCCGGGCGAAGTGGAACAGGAGCCGGCCTACCCCGAGACGATGTACATCCTCGTCTCGCTGGCCTCGGATCCTTCCGATGTGCGCGCATACTGGATCCGGCGCGGCGGCGAAGTCGTCGAAGAGCCGATCGAGATCATCTAGTGCTCGGCTGGCTACGGAAGCCTATGGATCCCTCGTCACCCGTCGACACTGGCCCGCACCCGCCCGCGATGACGATCGGGAAGACCCGCTTCGCCTGGGGCGCGCGCACCTTCGTCATGGGCGTCGTCAACGCGACTCCGGACTCGTTCTCCGGCGACGGCATCGTTGACCCCGCAGCGGCCGCTCGCCTCGCGGAAGCGATGGTCGAGGCCGGCGCTGACATCATCGACCTGGGAGCAGAGTCCACGCGCCCCGACTTCCCGCCCGTCGACGCCGACGAGGAGTGGAAGCGGCTGTCGCTCGTCCTGCCCGCCGTGCGCCGCGCCGTGAAGGGCACGCCGATCACCATCGACACCTCGAAGGCCTCCGTCGCGAAGCGCGCCGTCGAGGCGGGCGCTGACGCCATCAACGATGTGACGGGCTTCCTCGGAGATCCGGAGATGGCCGGCGTGATCGCGCGCGCGGGCGTCCCGGCGATCGCGATGCACAACCAGCGAGGCCGTGAGTTCGGCGGCGACGTCATCGAGGACATCCGCAACGGCCTGCGCCGCTCGATCGCGGTCGCTGAGGCGGCGGGCGTACCGCGCGACCGTCTGATCCTCGACCCCGGCTTCGGCTTCGGCTGGGGCCCGGTGCAGTCGTACAACTTGCTGCGTCGCCTGGGCGAACTGCGCGATCTCGGACGTCCGTTGCTTATCGGTACATCGAGGAAGTCGGCCATCGGGTATGTCACGGGCGGTGCGGCGGGCCAGCGGCAGTGGGGGACGGCTGCCACGGTCGCCCTCGCGGTCGCCCAGGGCGTCGATGTCGTCCGCGTCCATGATGTCGTCGAGATGGTGCAGGTCACCCGCGTCGCCGACGCCGTCGTGCGCGGCGTTCTCCCGTAACGCATCTCGATGTTGCCTCTCCGGCGTGTCGCACTGGCCCTGGGCTCCAACCTCGGTGACCGGGAGGCGCACCTGCGCGAGGCCGTCGAGGGCCTGCGTGCGGGCGGTGTGGCGATCGAGGCGGTCTCGTCGCTCTACGAGACGCCGCCGTGGGGCGTCGTCGAACAGCCCGCGTTCCTCAACGCCGCGCTCGTCGGAACGACCTCGCTGACGGCGCGCGAGTTGCTGCTGCTCGCCAAGCAGATCGAGGCCGCCGCCGGCCGCGACTTCGAGGCCGAGCGCTGGACCGCGCGTCCGGTCGATGTCGACCTTGCACTGATCGAGGGTGAGACCGTCGCCGAGCCCGACCTGCGGGTGCCGCACGTGCTGCTGGCCGAGCGGTCGTTCGTCCTTGTGCCGCTGGCGGAGGTGGCGGGGGACTGGGTTCATCCCCACTTCAACCTGACGATCGCAGCGATGCGTGACGCCCGGCCTTCCGAAGAGCGGGCGGAAGTCGTCCGGATGCGTGGGCCGGAGTGGGCGGGTTAGGCCTCGGGAGCCTCGGGGTCGAAGTCCGCGGGTTCATCCCAGTCGAGCACATTCAACGTGAAGCCAGCCCAGATCCCGATCGCCACCAGCGGCAGAAGCACGGGCGCCAGCAACAGTGAGGTGGCGGGACGCCTCGTGAGGCGGCGGAGCCACCAGACGCTCGCGAGGGCGGCGACTCCCATGAGGCCGCGGCCCAGCCAGCGAGACCGCTCGACGGTCATCGGGCGAGTTGCGAGGTCGGGCAGGACGTCCATGGGGTTCGGCACTAGTGGGCTGCCGTCTCCGCCTCCATCGCCCGACGCATGTCGGGTGGGAGCAGGTTGGGGATGCCGTCGCTGATCGGGTAGTCGACTCCACAGGCCGGGCAGCGGAGCGTGCCGTCGAGGATTTCGAGGCCGTCCTCGCGCGCGACGGTGAGGGTGAGCGTCCCCTTGCATACGGGGCAGGCGAGGATGTCCATCAGGTCGCGTCGCATGGGGCCTCCGAGGCTGTTCACCTTCGATCGTACCTCAGCGCCTCGCGCGCCTACGATCGAGGTGCTTCAGGAGGCGGCGGTGGCAGTCGAACGAATCGCACTCCAGCGCTCCTTCGCACGGATCACGCCGGACGAGGTGGCGATCAAGCCAGCGCGGAACGCCCTAGTGGGCCCGATCGTGCAACTCGCCGTTACGGCTGCGGCGGCCTGGGCCATCGGCCGGTACATCAACGCGCTCCCGCTCTGGCTGCTCATGGTGCTCTTCGTCTTCGTGCTCATCTCCGGGCCTACGGCTGTCCTCGGGGTCGTCTACAACGTCATGGGTTCCGCCTTTGTCATGGAGCGGAAGAAGCAGACCTGCCGATTCCAGCAGGGGTTCCTCGGCCTCGGCCTCGGCACCCGCGAGCTGGTCCCGTTCGACCGGATCGCGCGGATCGAAGTCGGAGGCGACTTTGAGACGGAACTGGCTTCGGGCGACCTCCAGGACGTGGTGCGCTGGGAGGTCCGGCTCGTGAAGGACAATGGGCGGGTGCTGCCATTCGCCTCGGTGCTTGCCGCGCGCCCGATGGCGGATCAAGCGCTGGAGCGCGCCAACATCGTCGCCCGCGCGACCGCTGAGATGTGCGGTGCCGAGGTGGTGGAAGGCGCCCTCCCCGAATGGGCGCTGACGGAGATGTCGGACGACGGTGGCACCGAGGCCGATCCGGACGAGTAGGCTGGCAGAGCTGGCAGAGGAGGACTCCCATGAGCACACCTCAGGCTGACCCCATCCAGACCGTGGTCAACGCACGCACAATCGCCGTCGTGGGGGCGTCCTCGAACCCGCGCCGTGCCTCGAACGACGTTGCGAAGTACCTCATCGAGGCTGGATACACGGTCTATCTGGTCAATCCCACCGAGACGGAGATCCTCGGGCGTCCGGTCTACGCGACTGTCCGTGACCTCCCAGAAACAGTCGATATCGTCGACATCTTCCGGCGATCCGAGGACGTCCCGCCGGTGGTGGAGGACGCCATCGCGGCGGGAGGGCGCT
>SCVR01000281.1 GCA_004296805.1 Dehalococcoidia bacterium | reverse complement strand
CGTGTGACAGCCGGCATGGAGGTGCTGCAGAGGATCACACCCCGCGATCCGCAGAAGCCGAATCAGCCAAAGGCCGACGTGATCGAGAGCATTACGATCGTGGAGAAGGACTAGTCTCATGGCCAAGCAGTACGACACGCCGCCCCAGATGACGATCGACACCGCCAAGAAGTACACGGCGGTGATGAAGACCGACCGGGGCGACATCACCATCGAACTGCTGACCGATTTGGCCCCGGCGACGGTGAACAACTTCGTGTTCCTGGCTCGCGAGGGGTTCTTCGAGGGCTGCACGTTCCACCGGGTGATCCCGGGCTTCGTCGCGCAGGGAGGCGACCCCACGGGCACTGGCCGCGGCGGCCCCGGCTACCGGTTCAAGGACGAGTTGTCCCCAACGCCCTTCGTGCAGGGCATCGTCGGTATGGCGAACGCCGGGCCGAACACGAACGGTTCACAGTTCTACATCATGCTGGGTGACGCGCCGCACCTGACGGGGCGCTACACTGCTTTCGGGCAGGTCACCGCGGGCCTTGACGCGGTGCTGGCGCTCCGGCCTCGCGATCCTGACCGCGACCGGGAGCCGGGTGACAAGATCCTGAGCGTCACCATCACCGAGGAGTAGCCCAACCTCAGGGTTTCCCCGCCTACCGCGCTTCCTCCCCCTGCCGATGATCCCGGCGGGGCATGCTGTGCGTCTACTGAGTAGCCCGAACACCCACCTCGACTCCAGCGGGACTGGAGTTCCGGTCGCGGCGGCCGACTATGAGGTGACGGAGTTAGACACCCGTCTGACTGCGCTGGCGCGCAGCAGCCGAGGCCTTCCGTTCTACGTAGGCCATGAGGCCGAAGGACGGGATGAACGCCGCGAAGGCGAGGAGTGACCAGGCGAACCAGCCGCCGATCAGCATGAGCAAGCCGATCGCGAGGGCGAACGACATGCCGAGGATCGAACCGATCCGGGCAACGAGGACATAGGGAGGGATACCGTCTGGCATGTGGTTGCCTCAAATGGTAACAGCGGGGGGATCCTCAAACAACGCACGCGAGATTGAGGTCGCGGAGCGGGCGCTCGCCTTGCGGGCCGTCTGGCGTGCCCGTCGTGTCATGACAGGTGGGTTCGTCCTCGCGGTTCTGTTCCTGCCTGACGTGTTCACCCCCACCCCGATCGCCATCGTCGCAGCGCTGCTGTTCCTCGTAGTCTCTGAGGTCGAGATCTTCACGATTCCACGCTCACCGGACGCCTCGGCAGTCACTGCCCGCCTCCTGGTGTTTCGCACGATGCACGTGTTGCTGGTCACCCTGCTGTCACCGGAGTTTCCCGCGCAATGGATGTACCCCACTTTTGTGGGGTTGATGTTGATCGCGGCGCCCGGCCAGTTCGGCGGACGTGGGTTGCTCTACCTCACGGCCGTCACCTCTGCGGCGTATATCAGTGCCGCGTTCCTCCCGGAATGGGCCCCCTACGCACGGTGGTCTGATGCCACACCGATGGCGCGGCCCGGTCCCGAGGTGTGGGGTGTGGCGCTGTTCACGTTCCCCCTGGTGACAACGGCACTCCACCTCCGTCACCGTCGGGTGATCGCGATCCAACAGCAGTTGAAGGCGACGGTGGAGCGCCTCTCCGCTACGCAAGCCGACCTGGGTGCATCCAAGGAGCGCCTGGAGCGGTGGAACCTGGAGCTGCACGAGGAAGTCGAACGTCAGACGGGCGTCTTGGAAGAGCGGAACCGGTACCTCTCCATCGTCAATGCGGTCTCGTTCGCTCTGTCGGAGCCGATGGATGACCCCTCTGCCCTCGAGCGGGCCGCGCGACTGGTCGCGCGGCTTTTGGGCGCTCGATCAGCGCAGGCGTACCACCTCCGAGGTGGTGTCCAAGGCGCGTTCCACCTGGTGGTGCCAGTTGATACGGCCGACGTCCATGCGCCGCAGGTGCCGGAGTCGGTCCTGCGCGCCGTCGCGGAGAGTGGCCGGCCGTTGTCCTCCGCCGATCCTGAGAGCCTCGCTGTACGCTCGGCGGTCGGCGAGGCGTTCGCCGTCGTGCCGCTGATCGCGAAGGGGCGTCAACTCGGTGCTCTCGCGTTATGTGGCACTGGTGCGGAGTGGACTGACGCCGAGCGGCATCTGCTGCTCATTATCGGTCGAGACCTCGGTGTGGCGCTTGAGAACTCCGGACTCTTCCGGGATGTCCTTGCTACGGCGCAGCGTGAACGGATGATCGCGGAGATCGTCCGAATGCTGACGGAGGACAGCACGGGCGTGCGCGGTGCTGACGCGGCTCTGGCGATGCTGGCGGAGCAGACCGGGGCGGCTGAGGTGGCCTTCTTCACACTTGACCGCGCCGGACGCCGGGTTGGGATTGGCTCATATGCCTCGAACCAATCGACGGGCGAGGTCTGGATCCGAGACAGCGGTCCCGCGCTGGTGGGGCTGGTGTCCGATCGCTCCACAGCACTCGTGCTGGGACCGGCCGGCGAGACCACGCTGCCCGGACGGCTTGCCGGGCGAGGCGCAGAGACGCTGGTGCTGGTACCGGTGATCGCCCGTCGGGGGGCGAACACGCAGGTCGGCGGGGCGACTCGCCAGGCTCGCCGGTCGTTGGCGGGCGTGCTGGTTGCCGTGTCCCGTACTGGTGCCGGGTGGGACGAACCCATGGCGGACACCTTCTCCCGCGTGGCGTTCGCCCTCGCGCGGCAGGTCGAGGCAATGGAGTTGCAGGCGCTCCAGCAACAGCGCATCCAGGAACTCGCGGGCCTCGCGGAAGTCGCGCGAACCATGCAGTCGTCTGCGGATATCGAACGTCTGCAGGCCGGGTTCGCGCAGGCGCTCGCGACGCTGGTCCCCTATCGGAGCATGTACATCGCACAGTTGGACGAGGCGGGCGCGCTGGCCTCCGTCCAGGCGTTCACGGAGCGGGGGAAGCCTGACACCGTCCACCCTTCCGATGCCCGCGACCACCTGCACGTCTGGTTCACGCTGCGTGCGCCGTTGCGGTGGGGGCCGAGCGACGCCGCCCCGGCGTTCGTGGCCACACCGGAGCGTGTCGGGCTCGTCGTCCCGATGCGGCCGAAGGGGCAGATGCTCGGTGTGGTCGCGATTGACCTCACCGGAGACCTCGACGACGAGCAGGTGCATATCGTCGAACGCGCGGTCGAGCAGTTGTCGCTCGCGCTCGATGGTGCCGCCCTGTACCAGCAGGCGACTGCTCGTGCCCAGCACATTCAGGCACTCTCGAATCTTGCGCGGATCGTTGCTTCAGTTGTGAGTCTGCGGGAGGCGTTCGCCGCCTTCGCGGAAGAGGTCCGCTGGCTGATCCCGTTCGACCGCGCCTGCATGCTCCTCATCGACGATGACCAGCGCATCGTTGAGCCCTACGCCACGTATCCGGAACAAGATGCTGAGGCGCAGGCCTCATGGCTGGAATCCTCGATCGTCTCGGTCCCGGTTGAGATGGGGGCTGCGGTCGCGATCCGGCGCGACGACCCGCAGTACGCCTATCTCGACTGGAGTGTGCTGGGCGATGATGCAGTGGAAGTCGCGGCGGTGCCGGTGCGTCAGGGGACCCACACGGCTGCCGTCTTCGTCCTCGTGAACTCGGATGTGGCGCGATACCGGTCCGGGGACCTCGATGCCCTCGAGGAAGTGGCCGGTCTGCTGGGCGTG
>SCVR01000280.1 GCA_004296805.1 Dehalococcoidia bacterium | reverse complement strand
CTACAGCCAGCCGACGGAGATCGACCGCCCGCTCGTCTGATCGACGCCCGTCATCACTTCAGCAGGTCGTCGAGGTCCACGATCCCGTTCGTCGAGGCGATCCGAGCCCGCATCGCCTCCAGCCGCTCCTGCGGGGCACCCTCGAGCGCCGCGAGCGCACAGCGATAGAGGACGCGGGACGGCAGCAGCGCATAGCCGACTGCCTCCGAGGCCACACGAAGCGAGTCCGCGATCTCGCGGGAACGCTCATCCGGGCGGCTCAGCCGCTGCCCACTCACGACGATCACGCCTCGTGGTGCGATCGCGCGACTCGCGATCCCGGCCTCGATCCGCTGACGGAGGCGGTAGTGCGGCGACATCTCGACCACGCCCTCGCTGGACGCCACCACGACGTCCACCGAGTGGTCACCGTCCAGCCACACCGGTTCGCCATCTTCAGAACGTGCAATCTCGAAGCCGATGGTCTGCGCGCACGCCGCGGCCGCTGCCAGCAGTGCACTCTCGCTGCCGGCCCACAGGACTTGCCGCACGCGCGAGAGGCTGGTCGCGATGCGTTCGGCCATCGCGTGCTCGTCCTGCGCCTGCTCCACCGCGAAGGCCAGTTCGCGGACGCGGGTCTCCTGCGCTTCCAGGCCCGGGACGGGCATCTCCCGGCCCCAGTACGGTGGGTCATCGTCCGGGAGGGCGAGCGCGTCCGAGAACGCGTCGACCATCGCCTGGCCCTCAAGCGGCGGGAGCCACTCGGTCTCCGGATTGCTCGGGGACGGCAGGAACACGATGCGGCCCGCCCCGACGCGGACGTCGACGCCGATCGCCGAGCCACCGGCGGACCGGAGGAACACGTGTGCGTGCTGCCCGATGCCCGGTGCACGGTCATCGATGGTGGCGCGGTAGAGCAGTTGCGACTGGTACGTCTCATAGACCTTCACGAAGGGGTGGGCGTGGTCCACCACCGCGCCACGCGACCCCTCGGACGCTCGGATGGTCGTGCCGTCCCATGCCATCCCAATGGGGGCCGGGAGCATGAAGTAGCGGTCAAGCCCTTGCTTCTCCGTGACCCCGGTGATCCTCGACTGCGGGGCGAGGATCACCGCGACCACGGCGCCTCGTTCGAGCGCGCGCGCGAATTCCTCGCGGCGCCGGTCGAGGAGCGCGGCCAGCGGCGCTGCTCCGTCGGAGCCCTCGCCGTTCACGATGGGCGCGTCGCCGTGGGTGAACAGGAACCCCTCGCCCTGTGCCGCCTGATGGATGATGTCCGCCGTCGCCCGAATGTCGAGGACGATGGCGTCGTAGTCGGCGATGTTGGGAGCGTTCAGGATGGTGTGGTTGTCCACCTGGCGATGCTGCAGGCGGTGACTCAACGACAGGATGCGCACGCGCTCCTCCGTCCGGTGGACATCAGGGTCAGCAGGACGCGAGTGTATCGCCGGAGCGCGGGAGAGGCCCTCGCTGCCCCCAACGGGGTCGGCTGCTACGCTGGCAGTGGTCGTGCTAGGCGGGGAGTTAGCGGCGCCCTGTACCCGCAATCCGCTTCAGCGGGGCTGAATGCCCGTCATAGAACGGCTGCGAAGGGACTGCGAGCGCCGGGCAGTGTTGAGAGCCTGGTCCCGTGCGGCGGCGCGCGGCGAACCCCGCCAGGGCCGGAAGGCAGCAACGGTAAGTCGATGACGTCGGGTGCCACGGGATCGCCGGGCTTGAGCCAGCCAGCAGGAGTAAGCCGGCGCAACCGAGCGAAGGCGGGGCACGGCCACCCCCAAAATCCCCCGGGCCGCCATCGAGGCCGCGCGTGAGCCCGCGAAAGCGGTCCTCCGTGCCGTCTCGACGGCGGCCCTCGGTGCCCAAGGCACTGCGGCCGAAGCCGGTCGTCCCCGAACCGCCGGAGTACCTGAGGCGGCTTGGCGTCCAGCCTCGCAAATCGCTGGGGCAGCACTTCCTCACGGACGAGTTCATCCTCGGAGACATCGCTCGGGCCTGCTGCCCGAACGGCGGCGAGACCATCCTCGAGATCGGCTCAGGCCCGGGTGGATTGACTGAGGAACTCGCGCGCCTTGCGGGTCATGTCGTTGGCGTCGAGATCGACGAACACCTCGCTGCGTCCACGCGCGAGCGGTTGAAGGGGTTCTCGAACCTGCACATCATCGCCGCCGACGTCATGGACTACGAGCCGGATGAACTGCTCGCCGAAGGCGGGGCAGCGCCCCCGTACACCGCGTGAGATCGGAAGAGC
>SCVR01000279.1 GCA_004296805.1 Dehalococcoidia bacterium | reverse complement strand
GCTCTTCCGATCTCCCGCCGACTGCTTCACCTCGGCCATCACCGCCTGCAGCCGCTCCTCGAACTCCCCGCGAAACTTCGAGCCAGCGAGCAGCGCCCCCATGTCGAGGGCGAGCACACGCTTCCCCTTCAGCCGCTCCGGCACGTCCCCGCTCACGATGCGCTGCGCCAGGCCCTCGACGATTGCCGTCTTGCCCACGCCTGCCTCACCGATCAGCACCGGGTTGTTCTTCGTGCGCCGGTTCAACACCTGCATCACGCGCGCGACTTCTTCGTCACGCCCGATCACCGGGTCGATCTTCCCGTTGCGCGCGATCTCCGTCAGGTCCGTGCTGTACTTCGACAGCGCCTGGTACCGCGACTCCGCCGTTGGCGAGTCCACGCGCGCGCTGCCGCGGATCTGCTGGAGTGCGCGGTACACGCGCTCCTTCGTGATCGAGAACTCCGCGAGCACGGCCGCCACATCGCCGTCGCGCACATCGGACAGCGCGATCAGCAGGTGCTCCACGCCCACGTACTCGTCCTGCAGGCGCGTCGCCTCGGCGTTCGCCGCCTCGAGGACGGAGACGATGCGCGGCGTCGTGTAGATCTGCACGACGTCATGCGCGAGCCTGGGCGCCTTGTCCAGGCGCGCCTTCACCGCGCGCCCAACCGCCTCGGCGTCCACGCCCATCTTCGACAGCACCTCGCGGGCGAGGCCGTCCTTCAGCCGGATCAACGCATAGAAGACGTGCTCCACGTCCCACTGTGCGTGGCGGGACTCTCGCACCAGCGCCTGCGAAGACGCCAGCACTTCCTGAGCCTGCTCCGTGAACCGATCATTCCGCATCATCTTGCCGCTCCATCCTCGCTGCTCGACCGGCCGCCCAGCCCGCAAGCGAAGTCATCTCTCATTCGGACCATCGAGGCGAACCACTCGCCTCACTCCTGCTGCGAAGGACGCTCCTCGTTCGCCAGCCCGGAGAACCCGCGGGCCAGCGCCAGCAGCGCACGCGTCCGGTCCAGCTCGCCGCGCGTCGACTCCAACTCGTCGCGCAGCTCCTCCACCTGCTTCAGCAGGCCCAGCGCCACCTGCGCGCCCGCGAGGTTCACGCCCAGTTCGTTCACCATCCGCACCACCTGGCGCAGACGCTCGACGTCCGCCGCCGAGTACCGCCGGGTGTTCCCCTCCGAGCGCGCCGGTGCCACCAACCCGATGCGCTCGTACAACCGGATGGTCTGCTGGTGCAGGCCCACCATCCGCGACACCACAGAGATCGCGAAGACCGGCTCCTCAGAAGGCATCCCCGGCATCACGAGGCACCACCACCCGCAGCTGCGTCCGCACCTGCTGCCGTCGAAGTCCCCGAGGTCGTCGCGCGCAGCCGCTCGAAGAGAGCGCGCTGCTCGTCCGACATCGGCTCGGGCAACACCAGCCGCACCGTCGCGAAGAGGTCACCGAACCCGCCGCCTGAGCGAGGCATCCCCTGCCCCGCGAGCCGCAGCACCCGGCCGCCCTGCGTCCCACCCGGCACGCGCAACGCCAGCGCGCGGCCCTTCAACGTCGGCACGCGCACCTCACCGCCGAGCGCCGCGTCTGCCACCGGCACATCGACGTTCACGTACACATCGTCACCACGACGCTCGAACACCGGATGCGAGGACACCTGCACGCGCAGGAACAGATCGCCCGGCGCACCACCGCCGGCACCGGGACTGCCCTTGCCCGCCACACGGATCCGCGAGCCATCCGCCACACCCGCCGGCACGCGCACTTCGACGCGACGTGAGCCGCCCGAGGCGCCGGTCCCACGACACGCGTGGCACGTCGCCCCCGCGAGTTGGCCTGCGCCGTTGCACGTCGCGCACACCTCGCCGGGGCCGCGCAACTCGATCGTGCGCGTCGTCCCTGCGTACGCCTCTTCCAGCGTCACCTTCACACCGTGCTCGATGTCCTGCCCGCGCTGACGGCCATTGCCAGCGCGCCGGAACAACGACTCGAACATCCCCGCGCCCGCGCCGCCGCCGCGTCCGCCGAACAGATCGCCAATGTCCCCCTCGAAGGAGAACGACGGCCCGCCGGCACCGCCCGCTCCGTACGCCGCACCTGCACGCTGCCGGCGCATCGCCTCGATCTCGTCGGCGTGCTGCCACTGGTCGCCGTACTGGTCGTACTTCTTCCGCTTCTCCGGATCGGACAGCACCTCATAGGCGGCATTGACCGCCTTGAACCGCTCCTCTGCCTCCGGCTTGCCGGGGTTTACGTCCGGGTGGAATTGACGTGCCAGACGCCGGTAGGCGCTCCGAATTTCCTTCTCGGAGGCCTCCCGCTTCACACCCAGGGTCGAGTACAGGTCAGTTGCCACGCGAAGAATCTAACAGATTATCTGAGTGATGTCGACTCATATTTCTTGACTACGACCATGCAGATCTTCTATCATCCCGGACATAGTCCGGCTGGACTGTCATCCCCGGCCGGAAGGAGTAAGGAGAACGTGCATGTCTGACCTGGTGATCCGCGATTCATTTGTCCCCAATGGCTTCCGCACCGCCTTCGACCGGTTCTTCGACGAGCCGTTCTTCCGAGGCTTCCCCGCCTTCCCAGCGATCGCCACCTTCAACGCGGCCGAGGCGGCGCTGCCGGTCGACATCGTCGAGCGGGACGGCGCCCTGGTCGTCGAGGCCTCGCTGCCGGGCTACCAGAAGGGCGACATCGACGTGCAGGTGCACGACGGCGTCCTGACGATCAAGGCGGAGAAGAAGCAGGAGACCGAGGAGAAGACGGAGCAGTTCTACCGTCGCGAGCGGTCGTTCGGCTCGGTCAGCCGCCGTATCAACCTCCCGACCGAGGTCAACGAGGCCGCCGTGGACGCGGAGTTGAAGAACGGCGTGCTCACCCTTCGCCTCCCCCTGCCTGAGCAGCGCGGGCCGAAGTCGGTGGAGATCCGCGGCGAGTAGACCTCGCACCCTTGCCATCAAGGGTGCCCCTCTCACCGAACGCGGCCCCGGAGTGATCCGGGGCCGCGTCTCTGTGTCGGCATTGGTGCTCGGGCATCTGAAGTCGTGGCGGTTAGCCGATCGGGACGCCCTCGGTGATCACGGACTGGAGCAGGCGCACGTGCGGTGCGCCGTCGAGGACCTGCGAGACGGAGCCGCCCTGGCGATGCGCGGCAGCGAACGAGGGCGATTGCGTCCACGCGATGAAGGCCGCGCGATCGCGCCAGATGGTGTGGCTGGCGTAGTCACCCGGCTCCTCGCCCTTGAGGAGTGCGAAGTGCACGAAGCCCTCGACGTCCGAGAGGTAGGACTCGCGGGTGCGCCAGCGCTCCTCGAACTCGGCTTCCTGGCCGGGCCTGACCTTGAAGTTGTTCATCGCGATAAACATCGGGCGCCTCCTGCAGATGCTTCGATTCTGCGGGGATGACCACGGATTGTCGAACCGCCCGCCCTCCCTTGAAGCCGGTTGGCGGGCGACAATAGCGGCGAGGGGAGCCCGATGATGATGGGACGACCGCCGGAGATCTGGCTGGTGACGGGGATCCCCGGCGCCGGGAAGAGCACGGTCGCACGCGCGATGGCGGATCGCCTCGAGCGGTCGGCCATCGTCGAGGGTGACGCGCTGCGGAACTGGGTGGTACGCGGCGGCGTGTGGCCTCAGGACGGCGGCCTCGAGGGTGAGGCGGAACGGCAGTACGAACTGGCGATCCGCAACATGTGCCTGCTCGCCCGTTCGTACGCCGAGGCCGGATTCACGCCGTTCCTCGATCTGGTGGTGGTCACTCGCTACCACCTGGAGGCGTTCCGCGGGTACCTGCGCGGCGCCCGCCTCCGGCTCGTGGTGCTCGCCCCCTCCGCCGAGGTCACTGTGCAGCGTGATCAGGGGCGCGGGGTGAAGTCGGGCGACGGCTGGACGCACCTCGACACCGTGATGCGCGAGGAACTCGCCGGGAGCGGGCTGTGGATCGACACGTCCGCGCTCGACATCGAGGGCACAGTGGACGCGATCCTCGAACGGCAGGCCGAGGCACTGCTTCCGCCGCTGTAGGTTCAGTTGCCGGCGCACCCCACGCAGCGGGGTCACCGCCCGCGCGGCGATCTACACTGAAGTGTCATGCCAACCTCCCCGACCGCCGTCGCCGATGCGCTCGAACTCCACGTCCCCACGGAGGGGCCGCTGCTGCCTGACCAGGCGATCGAGGCGTTCCGGCGCGCGCTGCGGCGTGGCGATGACTGGTACGACACGCTGCTCTCCATCGTTTCGCGCTGGGTCGCGCCCTTCGAAGTCATCGAGGGCGTCGAGCACGTCTACCTCGTGGGCGGCGAAGCCTTCGACTGGTTGCGGCTCGCACAGCGGCTGATCGACGCCGCGGGCGACCTCGTGCCCCTGGCCGAGACGGAGCGCCTGCTGATCATGGGCCTGCCGCCTCGGACCGAGACGGAAGAGGACTTCGAGCACGCGATCGGCCCGGCGAAGTACCGCGCGCACCTCAACTTCCAGTACGGCGTGGTGATCGAGGAACTGCTGCTGCTGGCGACCGAGCAGGAACTGCTGAAGGCCGGCGGCCTGACGCACTACGGCCGCCGCAACGCGGACATCGCGGCGTACGAGCACGTCTATGGGAAGCCGCTGGAGGAACTGAAGGCGCTCTACCTGCAGGAAGGCGGCACGGACGTCTCCGAGGAGATCGACTTGAGCGCGATGCAGGCCTTCACCTACTGGCTCTCGAAGTACCGCCTCCGGGCGATGGAGCCGGCACGCGTGGCCTCCGACACGAAGAAGGCGATGCAGATGATGGCGCGCCTGGAAGGCAACCGCGCCCGCGCCGACCGCCACGCGCAGGCGAAGCGCCGCGCCGGCAGCATCTCCGGGTAGGTGCGACAGAGGCAGGTGTCGATGCCTCCAGCAGCCACCGTCACTCTCGCTCAGTTCTTCGACGGGCGCCCCGACGCAGCGGCGCTCTTCGATGTCGTACGCGCTGCGATCCAACAACACGGCAGGGCGCGTATGCGCGTCACCAAGAGCCAGATCGCGTTCTCACGGCGTCGAGGCTTCGCATGGGTGTGGACGCCGGACCGCTATCTGCGCGGCGAGACCGCGCCGCTGGTGATCTCCGTTGCGCTGTCGCGGCGTGATCGCTCGCCGCGGTGGAAGCAGGTGGTGGAGCCGACACCGGGACGCTGGATGCACCACCTCGAAGTCCGCGCTGCTGACGAGATCGATGGCGAGGTCGCAGCGTGGCTCGCGGAGGCAGCCGCCGAGGCTGACTGACGCCTCCGCAGCCGCCTACCCGCCTTGTTCGTGAGGCCGTCCTTCACTCCCTTCCACTTCGACTGCATGGGTTTGCGAGGCCTTGCCGGTGTCGGTGACGCCTGCGCAAGCAGATGCGCGCTCCAATAAGAGGGAAGCCGTACAGGCCGCACGCTTGAGAGGCACCCATGACGACGACCGAGACTGCCACTGCTGCTACCCATCAGGCCACCTGCAGCGAACTGGGCAACGCCCTGGCCGCGCAGCAGGTGCTGCTCTCTGACCTCGCACGGTCACAGACCATCCTGGTCGGTGGCGCCATGGTCGCCGGCGAATTGGAACTCGGGCGCATGCTGGATGAGCCGAATGTCACGGTGATCGAGTCGGAGACTGCGCGTCTCCAGCAGGCGATGCGCGATCGCGGTTGTGAGTAGGTCACGGTGACCATTGCCGCAGCGCCGTCACGGCTCGCCCGCCTTGGCGCCTCGATCGTCAGGATCGTCACGCGCCTCCGGTCGGTGGCCCCTCGAAGGCGTGGAGCAGTCAGCGCAGTCCCGCGCACGCACCCCTTCGGTTGGGGCCGTTCGTGTGACGGCTGCGACGTGCCCGGGCAGTGGCTGCTGCTCTCGAACGACGGCTACTACTGCGATGCTTGTGCGGACTACGTGATCGAGACGACCGGCGCCCTCCCTGCACGCACGCCTGCGACCGATCGCGGGGCGTAGCCCGAGGCCTACTCCTGTCGGTCCGCCCGCACCCACATCGCGTACGCCCCACCCCCGAGGATCGCGAGCAGCGCTGCCAGCGCAGCATACGCCTCGAGCAGGTGCGCATCACCGATGATGCCCGCACCGGCAGCGGTGGCCGAGAAAATCACGGCGATGCCGAGCGGGGCGACCGACAGCACCGTGGCGCGCAGCGCCGACTCCGTCCTCGTGTTCACGTAGCCGCTGAGAGCCGGGCCAGCGAGGTTCAGCGACGCCATGAACATCGGGTAGGCCGCGAGCGCCCAGAGATGGTCGAACGTCGCCATCGCGGTGAGCGCTGCCAGCGCACCGATGAGTGACAGCGCGAAGGTGCGGCGCACACCGAACCGCCGCACGACACGCGCACTGCTCACTGAACCGAGGACGGCGCCAAGGGCGACCGGGATGATCGCCACACCAAACCACGCGACTGGGACGTCATGCCTCTGCAGGAACGGCTGGAGCAAGATTGCGTTGGCGGGCCTCGATGATGCGAGCGCGACCTCGAAGAGGATCGCCCAGCGCACCGCAGGCTGGGCGCGCAGTGCGGTGAACGCACCGCGGAGGGTGGCGAGGTAGGACGGCCGCGCGGCGCCGCCTCGTGGTGGCTCCTGCATCGAGAGTGCGACGAAGATCGTCGGGATGGCGGGCGCTGCCCCGGCAAGCACGCCCCACATCAAGCCCCACTGCGAGGCGATGACGCTGCCCACCAGCGAGCCGACCATCCCGCAGGTGGCGGTGATCGCGAGCAGCCGCCCGGCCTGCGTCGGGTACTCCTCCTCGCGTTCCTCGGCGGCGAGCGCGTCGTAGATGTAGGCGTTCTCGTTGCCCTGCCAGAACGTGAGGCCGAACGCCCACAGCGCGTAGGAGATCACCAGCAGCGGGAAGTTCGAGGCGAGTCCGAACAGCAGGATCCCGCTGCCCTCGATCACCATCCCCACAATGAACGTGAGCCGCCGGCCGAAGCGGTCGGCGAACGCGCCGGTCGGCATCTGGCCGACCACCTTCACCACCTGGAAGAAGGTCTCCATCAACCCCACCTGCGCGAGCGAGAGGTCGCGGTAGTCGGTGAGGTAGATGACCCAGACGGCAAGGTGCGGCTGCAGCCGCCCCACGGCCATGAAGCCGAGGAGCAGCCGGATGTTCCGTGACGCCTTGAATCCGCTGGGTGCGTCCGCCGTGAATGTCACGCAGGCACCTCGATTGGCACTTCCCGCGCGTCGGCGCGTTGCCAGAGCGCGAACGCGCCCCCGGAACCGAGGCCGACGACGGCCGCCAGTGCGAGGAAGCCGAGGCCGAGCCGCACGTCGGCCGTAAGGCCGGCGAGCGGGCTCGCGAACATGACGACGAGCGAAAACCCGAGCGGCGCGACCGAGAGGACCGTGGCCCGGACGGCGGACTCCGTGCGGTCGTTGATGTAGCCGCCCAGCGCCGGATCGACGCTCCCCGTCGCGAACTGTGCGAACCAGAACGCGGGCAGCATCCACGCTGCATCGACCGTGGCGAGGGCAAGCAGCGACGCCACGACACTGGTGAGCCCGAGCAGCAGCATGCGTCGCAACCCGAGCCGCCTCGATAGTCGTGCACTGAGGATGGACCCCGCCGCGTGCGCGAGTCCGGACGGGGCGAGCGCGATTCCGTACCAGGTCAACGGGACACTGTGGTGCGCCAGGAATGGCTGCAGCAGGAGGAAGTGCGCGGGCGCCGACGCAGAGATCGCGACCTGATAGAGGATCGCCCAACGCAGCGCAGCGCGTGCCCTGAGCACCCGCCACGCGCCGCGCAACGTGTCGATGTAGGGCGTGCGTCGCGTCTCGCCCTGGCGCGGTGGCTCCTGCATGAGCAGCAGCACTCCGACGGCGAGGATGGCCGGCACGACACCAGCCAGCGTGGCTGCGGCGAGCGAGGTGCGCGCGGCAAATGCCGCTCCCGCGATCCCGCCCAGCGTGAACGCGATCTGCAAGGCCGCGACGAACCGGCCCTGCCGCTGCGCGAACTCTGCCCCTCGACCCTCCACGTTCAGGGCGTCGTAGATGTAGGCCGAGTCATTGCCGGAGCGGAACGCGAACCCAAGCGACCACAGGACGTAGGAGAGCGACAGGATCGGGAACGTCCCGGCGAGGGCGAAGACCGCGACCCCGGAACCCTCGATCACGGTCCCGACAATGAAGGTGAGGCGCCGGCCGAAGCGATCCGCGAAGGCACCGGTGGGCACCTCCGCGATGAGCTTCACTCCCCAGAACAGCGCCTCCATGATCCCGACCTGACTGAGCGTCAGATGGCGGTAGTCCGTGAGGTACACCACCCAGATCGCGAGGTGCGGCTGGAACTGCGCGACGAGCGTGAACCCCAGCATGAGCCGGAGGTTCCGGTCGACGCGGAACGGGCGAGAGGCTCCGGCAGCGTGCTCTGGCATGCGGTCAGACATGGCACGCGTCCCCCTCGGCGCGAGCAGCCGAGGGTAAGGCCTCGGACGGTGTGATGAGGAAACGCGCGAGGGACGGGGGAAGTTGCTCGGATGAGGCTATGCGGAACGGGCGGCGGCAAGCGCCCGGCGGGCTGCGGTGAAGTCCGGCCAGGACACGATGGCAATCAACGTCACGATGCCCGCCGATGTGACGCAGTAGATGCAGATCGCGTGGATCACCTCGAGTTCGAGGTAGGTGAGGTAGACCGAGTACAACACGCCGCTCCCGGCAAGGACCGTGATCCAGGCGCGCAGGATGGGGAGGCTCCGCAGTGGCCCCCACGTGGTTGCGATCCGCAACGCGAGCAGGCCTCCGTACATGAGCAACCCGAAGACCGCGAGCGGGATGCCGGCCACCTCGGCATACTCGGATGACTGCACCTTGTGGCAGTCACCGACGCCGCTGCAGTACGGCTCGGCGCTTGCATCGAGTGCCACGTAGACGAGATATGCCGCCACGCCGATGCCCGCGAAGATCAACAACCACAGTGCCTGCTGACGTCGGCCACTCATGCGTGTCTCATCGATGCGGCGTGCGCGATTATGGCTTCGCGGCCTTCGCGGCGGCGATGGCGGTGCGGAAGACCTCGATCGGCTGGGCGCCGACGATCGGCTTGCCGTTGACGAGGAAGGACGGGGTGCTCGACACGCCGAGTTGTGCCGCCTGCGCGGCCATCTGGTCGACGAGCGCACGCTTCGAGCCGCCATCGAGGCAGGTGGCGAACTTGCCCGTG
Source organism: Dehalococcoidia bacterium (assembly GCA_004296805.1). Taxonomy (GTDB): domain Bacteria; phylum Chloroflexota; class Dehalococcoidia; order UBA2979; family UBA2979; genus SURF-43. Next base: position 4,874 of record SCVR01000279.1, on the reverse strand, counting down.
TCGAAGCCGTTGGCCTTCGAGGCGACCTCGGCGGCGTACTTCTTCAGGTTGGCGGGGGTGTAGACGCCGGAGTTCTCGGCGGCCTGATGCGAGTACAGCACGTCATGCATCTCCCAGAAGCGCCCCTGGTCCGCGGCGCATTCGGCGGCCTCGGCAGCCTTCTTCGACTCTTCGCCGAGGAAGGCGAAGTAGCGGTACTCCAACTGCACCTGGCCAGTGGCGATGAACTCCTTCGCGAGCGCCGGGGCTGTTTCGGTCACCCACTTCTTGCAGAAGGGGCACTGGAAGTCGGCGTATTCGACGATCGTGACGGGCGCGCTGGCCTCGCCGTGCAGCCGTCCGACCACGCGACCTTCGAGGGCCGTCGAGACCACGGGATCCGACTTCGCTCCGGGGCGGTTGAGGAAGATGAGCGTGCCGACGACCAGGAGTGCGACGACGACGGACCCGAGGACGGGGAGGCCGCCCCACTGATCGATGGTGTAGCGCCACCCAGGCTTCAACGGGCGCGCGGGCTTCGGCTTGGTTGGGCGTCGCTGGCTCATGCATGTCCCCTGTCGGTCAGCCGCGAAGGGCTATCGGACGGCTGGTTCCGGGGATCGGTTGAGGTTGGCGGTGATGAACTCCTTGATGACCTTCGTGTCGCCGGGGTCGATGACCTGACGCCGGCCCCATGAGGTGAGGACGACTGCGTCTTTGTTCAGCGGGCGGGGCGACAGGATGACGTCGCGCGGGTAGTCGTCCTGGACCTTCTTGAGCGCCTTCAGCTGGGCCTCGCTCACCTGGTCGGGCTTGTAGGTGATCCAGATGATGCCGTGCTCCAGCGAGTGGATGGCGCGGCCGTCCTCGACCGGGTCGTTGTAGTTGCCAGCCGGGAGCGGGTTCACCAGGTGCGGGCCACCGGCGGGCGGGAAGCCCTCCGGGATCTGGAGCTTGTCGGCGGTGTCGACGTGCGTCGCCGGTCCGAGGGTGACGGCGTCGCCCTTGAGGGCGCCGGTGGAGACGCCGACGGGGCGGTTGTTCCAGGCGAGCCAGCCGATGAAGGCGATGATCACGACGCCGACGATGAGCACCCACGGGCCGCCCCACTGGTCGAGGGTGTGCCGCCACTGGGCGACGGGCTTGGCCGCCGGGCGCGCCGCTGCGGGCGCGGCAGGCGTGGCTGCCTGCGCGCGCCGCTGCTGGAGGCGCTCCTGCCGTCGGTTCTTACCCATCGAGGTCCCTTCAGTGCGCGGTGTGGGGCGCAGATCGATTATCCGGGGCGGGTTCCGGGAGCGCCAACCGGCGATCGTCCCGTGATGGTGCGGACTCGGAGTGTGAGCAGGCTACGCGTCGACGCGCGGGGGGCGAGGCGGGCGCGGGGCGTGCTCGTTGCCCCAGACGGTGATCGCCTGGAGGACGGGGGCGAGGGCGTTGCCCTTTTCGGTCAGCGAGTACTCGGCGCGCGGGGGATGGTCCGAGTAGAAGCGGCGCTCCACGACGCCGTCGCGTTCGAGGGACTGGAGGCGCTCCGAGAGAACGGTGGGGGAGATGCCCCGGAGGGAGACGAGGAGGTCGGCGAACTTCGTGTGGCCACGGCGGAGGTCGCGAATGACGAGGAGGGTCCAGCGGTCGCCGAGGACATCCAGGGTGCGAGCGATGGGACAGGCCTGCTGCGTCTCGTAGGTGCGCGCCATGGTGGCCTCCTCGACCATCTGAATCCTACAGTGCCATTGACTCCATATCTACTAGCGACTACATACATCGTAGTGACTCCCGAGGGCGGCCAGGCCTCGTCGGGGAGCGCGCAGGAAGGCGTCGCCATGAGCGCTCAGGCCCCCACCGCAGCCGGATCGGCGCGCCGGCCGAGGTTCTATTACGGCTGGTGGATCGTCCTCGGTGCGGTGGTGGGGCAGTTCGCGGCGATCGGGGCGGGCGGGCAGGTGGCCGGTGTGTTCCTGCGGCCGGTCACCCGCGACCTCGGCTGGACGGCGGCTCAGTTCACGCTCGGCGGGTCGGCCTCGTTCATCATGGGCGGCGTCACCGGCTTCTTCGTCGGGCCGCTGATCGACCGTCGAGGTGCGCGTCCGCTGATGCTCACCGGCGCATTGCTGTGCGGCCTCTCGCTGATGGCCGTGTCCCGCGTGCAGGAGGCGTGGCAATTCATCGCGTTACAGGCGCTCGCGGGCGGCTTCGGGTTCTCGCTCATCGGGCCGCTGGTCGTCAACGTCACGCTGTCGAAGTGGTTCGTGGCGCGGCGAGGTTGGGCGATCTCGATCGGCTCGATGGGGATCTCGCTCGCGGGCCTCGTCATGCCGGTAACCATGACGCGCGTCGTGGATGCCTACGGGTGGCGTAACGGCTACATGTTCATGGGGTTCATGATCTGGGCGCTGGTGATTCCGGTGGCACTGATCATGCGCCGCGCGCCAGAGGACTACGGACTGTTGCCGGACGGCAAGACCGAGCAGGCCGACCCCACCCCAGCCCAGCGTGCACAGCTGGACCAGCAACAACGCGACTTCGCGAACTCCTACACACGTGTCGAGGCGCGCAAGACGAAGGCGCTGTGGTTCCTCGTCGTCGCGTTCGGGCTCAACCAGGCGGCAATGTCCGCGATGCTGGTGCACGCGATCCCCTTCGTCACGGACGCCGGGTTCACGCGCGGACAGGCCTCGATCGGCCTCGCGCTCACGGGAGCGGCGAACCTCTGCTCGAAGTTCGTGTGGGGCTGGACGCTGCAACGGGTGCCGGTGCGACGGCTCTCCGGGTCGGCGTTCGCGTCCTCCGCGATGGGCGTAGCGGTGATCGTGACCGGGGCGCGTGCGGACACGCTGTGGCTGATGTGGCTGGGGTTCTTCATCTGGGGGTTCGGCTTCGGCGGCACGATCCCCATCGGCGAGTTCATCTGGGCGCGCTACTTCGGCCGCCGTTATCTGGGCTCCGTCCGGGGCCTCGCCGTCCCGTTCACGATCCTCTTCGGGTCGCTGGGCCCGATCTCGATCGCCATGTACTTCGACGCGACGCACCGCTACGGCGTGGCGTTTGGCGCCCTGACCCTGGTCTACATCGTGGGCGGCCTGCTCATCCTCTCCTCCCGGGAGCCCCCGCCGAAGGTCCAGCCCGCCGCCGCCTGAGGCCCGCCCTGAGCGCGCGAGGCGGGCTGGCCCCCGTCCGAGGCTGCCCGTAGAATCGCGGGCGTTGGAGCAGTGGCGCGAGGAGTCCCCCATGCCCGAGATCGATGTCGCCGACCCGACGCAGATGAGCGTCACCTTCGACGAGTTGTACGTGCTGGAGAGCGGCGGGGTGGACTGCTTCGTCCTGGACATGAACGAGCTCCCGACGCTGCCGCCGTTCTACATCGTCGTGGACGGCCGCCGCTTCGCGTACACCGGCATGACGTACCTCGCGAAGGGCCATGGCGCGCCGCTGCCGGCGTGGGTGCGTGCCGAGGAGGCCGCGGGGCACCTCACGCTGTTTGTCGAGCGCAACGGCCGGCTGATGGCCTACCTGCACGACCCGAGCGCGACCGAAGACGACGAGTAAGCGCGTCCCCTCCGGGCGCGCACATCCAATGATGGCGCGCGCATGACCTCGATCCCCGCACCGGCCCCCGCTTCCGCCCTCACCTGGCAGCAGGTGAAGCGTCCCTACTTCTTCGCGCTGTTCTCCGTCCACGCCTTCTTCGTCGCCTACTCCATGTCGATCGTGCAGATCCCCCGCGCGCTCGAGGGCGAACCGGAGTGGGTGGTCGGCTTCGTCGTCGGCGTGTTCGGGATCGCGGGGATGATCACGCGGCCGCTCACGGGCGTGTGGGTGGACCGAGGCGGGAACCGGCAGCGCTGGGTGCGCGCGGGCGCGATCGGCGTGGCGCTCTCCTTTGCGGGCTACGCGCTCGACCTCGGCCCGTGGGTGATGGCGATCTTCCGCTGCGTGCAGGGCGTGGCGATGGGCGTGTTCACCACGGCGATGCTCGCGATCGTGGGCAACCTGCTCCCGCCGGAACGGCGAGGCTCGGCACTGGGTTTCTACCAGGCGGCGAACGCCGCGGCGGCGCTGTACGGCGCAGCGCTCGCGCTGTTCCTGATCGACCGCTTCGGCTTCGGCGCCGGGTTCATGCTGGCAGGCGGCGCGGCGCTGATCTCGCTGTTGCTCGCGGCCGGCACCGGCGACCCCATGGCGCCGCCGCCGCGCGTGGCCGGCACGCCGGGCCGAGGGCTGCACGGACTGATCTCGCCGACAGCGCTCATGCCGGCCCTGGTCTTCCTTTGCGTGACCACGCCGTGGGGCACCATCACGGCGTTCCTCCCGCTCTTCGCCCTCGAGCGTGACCTGGGGCACGTGGGGCTGTTTTACACGGCAGCGGGACTCGCGCAGTTGACCGCGCGGATGTCGGCGGGCTGGATCGGCGACCGCATCGGCCGGGACGCGGTGGTGATCCCCGCGCTGGCGGCGGCGGGCATCGCGCTGCTGGTGCTGAGCCAGGTGCAGTCGCCCGCGCTGTTGATCGCCTGCGCCCTCGCATACGGCTTTGGCCTCGCCGCCACCCAAACGTCGATTGCTGTCATGGTGATCGAGCGCACCCCGCCCGCCATCCTCGGCTCCGGGATGGCGACGTACACGATGGCGTGGGACGTCGGCCAGGTGCTGGGGGCAATCCTGCTCGGATTCGTGGTCGACGCGACATCTTATAGCCTCGTCTTCGCGCTCACGGCACTGTTCCCGGCGGCTGGCGTCGTCCTCTTCCTGACGCGGGTGAGCGGACGAGGCACCCGGGCCGCCACGGAGGGCTAGACCGACAGCGTCAGGAGATGCCGGGGCTGCCAAACTTTGCTAGCGTGCACAGGTAGCCAGACGGCCCCGGCTGCGATGGGGAGCAGAGTATGAAGCGCTTC
>SCVR01000006.1 GCA_004296805.1 Dehalococcoidia bacterium | reverse complement strand
GAAAGTCACGACCCAGCATGGGGAAGGCTCCGCAGATGCTCCCGCCCGAAGCCGCATCGGACGGCCGTGGACGCCGTCCGGCGCAGCGGCCACGAACCGAAAGTATAACCTGACGATTTATGTAGCGGGAACCCGGAGATTCCCTACGCCTCGTACCATCCCGCCGATCGCCCGTCCGCACCCCCGAGGCACTCATGCGCCGCCCCGGAACTCGCTTGCTCCTGGACGTCACCCTCGCCATGGCCGCCATCGCCGGGCTAGTCGTCCTCGGCACCCGTGAGACGTCAGCACCGGGGGTCGAGGTCGAGCGACTTGACCCGCCGGCGGCAGTCGACCGCGTCGTCGCACACATCGCAGGGGCCGTGGCCACGCCGGGCACCGTCACCCTGCCCCGTGGCGCTCGAGTGGCTGACGCTGTGACCGCCGTCGGGGGTGCCGTGCCCGAGGGAGACCTGGACGCCATCAACCTCGCGCGACGGATCGACGATGGGGAGCGAATCCTGGTCCCCCGGAAGGGCGACAGTACGGCGCGGCTGCTCGACCTGAATCGGGCCACCCGATCCCAGCTCGTCGCGCTGCCGGAGATCGGGGAGGTGACCGCAGACAAAATCATCGCGTCCCGAGCCGAAGCGCCCTTCAGGAGCAGCGACGACCTCGTCTCCCGCCGGTTGCTCAGCACGAAGGAGTACGAGGCGGTGCGCAACCTCGTGACGGCGTCACCATGAAGTCGACCGGCCCCTTCATACCGCCGCTCGCGATCCTCGCGATCGGGTACCTGGCCGGCACGGCTGCAGGAGTGTTCCTCGGTGGCCCGTGGTGGCTCACCTCGCTCGTCGGCCTGCTTCTCGCAGCCGCCTCAATGGTTGCGCGTACGGCGCCGGCGTCGCCGGCCATCCTCCTGGCAGCTGTGGCGCTCGCGAGTGCCGGACACGCGCGCTGGCAGGAGCACGCGGCCGCTGCACCACCGCCCGTTGCCGCGATGCAGGGCATCCACAGCATTGAGGGCACCTCACGCGAGGACGCGAGCGTGCGCGGCACGGTGGCGCGCATCGACCTCGATGTCACCGCAGCCGATGGCCAGCAGACCTGGGGCGGAGTCCGCGTCACGACGCTCGCAACGCCAGACTCAATCCGTGCCGGCCAACAGGTGCGTGTCCGTGGGAAGGTGGAACTCCCGCCCGACATCGAGGGTTTCGACTACGCCGGGTATCTCCGGACACGCGGCATCGCAGCGACCATCTCGTACCCACAGCGGGTTGAGGTCGTCGGCGAGGGCTGGCCGGCGTGGCGCCTTGCCCTGCGCGAGCTACGACGGCGCGTGGTGGCCAATATCGAACGGGCATTGCCCGAACCGGCGTCGGCCCTCGCGTCGGGCATCTTGATCGGTCAGCACGCGGCGCTCCCGCCGGAGGTAGCAGCCGACCTGAGGGCGACCGGCACGACGCACCTCGTCGTCGTCTCTGGCCAGAATGTGGCGATCACCCTTGGGGTTCTGCTGCCACTGCTGACCCTCGCGCTGCCGCGACGGCGAGCTTCGCTGTTGCTCCTCCTCAGCCTCCCCGCGTACGTGGTCATCGTGGGTGGCGATCCTCCGGTGGTCCGCGCCGCCCTGATGGCCGCGGGCATCACGATTGCGGGAGTCCTCGGTCGGCGCACACCCGGGTGGCTCTGGCTGCTCTTTGCAGCGACGCTCATGGTCGGACTCGACCCATCGAAGGCAACGGACGTCTCGTTCCTGCTGTCAGCCACCGCCACTGCCGGAGTCCTCGTAGTCGCGCCGCCCCTGCGCGATGCACTGCTGGCAGGCCTTCGATGGGATGGCGAGGGCGTCCGCGGGGCGCTGATCGAGACAGTGGCGGCGGCGGCTGGGGCTTCCGCCTGCGTGCTCCCCATCCAGGTCGCCGTGTTCGAGCGGTTCACACCCTGGTCGGTCCTTGCGAACGTGGTCGTCGCACCTCTCTACGAGGCCGCCCTCTTGGTGGCTGCGTTGGCCGCGGCCCTCGGATGGTGGGCGCCGGCGGGGGAGGTGCTGCGTGTCGCGGGAAGGGCCGCACCGGAGGCGTTCCTCAACGCGGTGCATGCGCTCGCACGCCTGCCTGCCGCGCAGGCAGGTGGTGCCTGGCCGCAGTGGGCAGGCCTGCTGTGGTTCGTCGGCGTCGGCTCCGTCACGGCGCTCCTGGCGCGCCTCGGCCGGCACGCGACACCTGCCCTGGCATCAGGCGGAGGCACCGGTCATCTGGGTCGCACGATCATGCTCGCTGCCGTCGTCATCGCCGTCTGGGGCGCCGCACTCACGCCTCGGCAAGCACTCGACGAGATCGTGGTGCTCGATGTCGGTCAGGGCCTCGCGGTCCTCGTGCGCTCGCAGGGGGCCACGCTGCTGGTCGATGCCGGGCCGCCGGATGGCGCAGTCGTTCGCGCCCTCGACACCGCCGTGACACCCCGGCGCATCGACACCGTCGTACTCACGCACGCCGACGCCGACCACGCGGGCGGCCTCGCCCCGTTGCGGGAGCGGTACGAGGTCGGGTCGGTGCTCGGGACCGAGGAAACGCTCCGCACACGGAAGATCGATGGGGGAGCGATCGATATCGGCGACCGAGTCACCGTGGGGAATTGGCGTCTGACGGTCCTCGGCCCGCCCCACGACAACGCGCGGCTTGAGTCCGAGAACGATCGCTCCCTCGTGCTGCTGGCCGAGTCGGGAACACGACGCATCCTGCTGACGGCGG
>SCVR01000278.1 GCA_004296805.1 Dehalococcoidia bacterium | reverse complement strand
GTGGTGCTGGCCGACTACACGTTGCGTGAGGCCGACTTCCGTGCCCGCGAGCGGACGTTCCAAATGCTGGTGCAGGTGGCAGGACGTGCCGGTCGTGCTGAGCGAGACGGCCGCGTGATCGTGCAGACGCTCCAGCCAGAGCATCCGGCAATCGTGGCAGCCGCGAACTACCGAGGGGACGCGTTCTTCGAGGAGGAGCTGGCGTGGCGCCATGAGCACGGCCATCCGCCGTTCCGGCGACTGATCCGCCTCGTGTTCTCTCATGCGAATGCGACCTACGCCGTGGAGGAAGCAGCACGTCTCGCGGAAGAACTGCGGACCCGCGCGGCCGGCCGTCCGGGGATCGAGGTGCTCGGGCCGTTGGTCCCGGGGGTGGCCCGGGTCCGCGGGCGACACCGGTGGACGGTCCTCATCCGCGGTGATGATGGCGCCTCGATCTTGCGTGACGACCTCGACACACTCCCGCCGGGGTGGGCAGTCGATGTCGACCCGCTTACGCTCGACTGAGCCGGAGCAGAACGAGCCCTCCGCACGCGTGAGAGTTGACGGTCAGCGGGGTACCCCACGCTACAATCCGACGCGTCGCTGCAAGCGCGATCGGCAGGCGCGGTACGTCGGTGTTCGGGGAGAGAGTTCGCATGACGGTGCGCCCGATCCGTTACCTGGGCGACCCTGTCCTCCGCAAACCAGCGAAGAAGGTGTCGCGGGTCGACGATTCGATCCGCCGGCTGATCGCGGACATGACCGAGTCGATGTACGCAGCACACGGCGTCGGTATCGCGGCGCCGCAGATCGGTGTGGGGCTCCGCGTAGTGGTGATCGGGATGCCGGACGAAGAGCCATTCGCCCTGATCAACCCGGAGGTCATCAAGCGCAGCGGTGAACGTCGCCTGGACGAGGGGTGCCTCTCGGTCCCGGGCTACCGTGGCGCAGTGACACGCTCAGTTGCGGTGACGGTGAAGGCGCTGGATGAGAACGGGCGCGAGGTGCGCGTGAAGGCCGAGGGCGACCTGCTGGCACAGTGCCTGGAGCATGAGACCGACCACGTGAACGGCCTGGTATACGTCGACCGGCTCGATGCGAAGACGGACCTGGTGAAAGTGACGGCACCTCGGACCGCGGCGGACGCCGACGACGAGGATGAGGAGGCGTAGGTGGACCAGTACCTCGTCGTCCTGTTCGCGGTGATCGCGGCGTTCTACTTCATCCTCCTCCGGCCGGTGATCCAGCAGCAGAAGCGCCATAAGAGCGACATCTCCGGGCTGCAGGTCGGCGATGAGGTGCTGACGTCTGGCGGCTTCTATGCCATCGTGCGCGAGATCAACACGCAGGTTGATCGCGAGACCGAGATCGTGTTGGAGGCGGCGCCGGGTTTGCTCCTGCGCGGCACGTCGAGTGCGATCGGATCGGTGACACGTCGTGCGTCCGACGCATCTGACGGACTTGGTTCAGGATCATGACGGATCGCGGCAGGGTCTGCCGCATCGACAGTGCACGCGAGAGGGAGTCCACCGTGCTGACGACGCTCCGCCCTGCCTCCACCCCCGCACCGCGCGACGTCGCGGACCTCGTGCGGGAGTTGCTTGCGATGCTGCCGGATGTGTCCCTGGAGGTTGCGCCGCTCGCGGTGGCGGAGCGCCCGATCGCAGTCCTGGTTGCCCCGGTGCCAGAGGCGCGCAAGCGCCTGTCGGACGAAGTGCCCGCGAAGGACGACGACGAGGGCGACGACGTCGATGACGACGAGGACGACGACGACGACTGGGACGACGAAGACGACGACGACTGGGACGATGAAGACGACGACGATGACGACTGGGACGATGAGGACGACGACGACGACTGGGACGAAGACGACGAGGATGACGACGACGATGTAGACGACGAGGAAGAGGACGACTGGGAGGACGAAGACGAGGACGAAGACGAGGACGAGGGCGAGGACGCCGCACCGAAGCCCGCTCGGGCTGCGAAGGCCACTCGCCCCGCCAAAGCGCCTGCGCCGCCGCCTGCTCGCCGCCGCCGCTAAGCCGGGGTACCCTCCAGAGCGGAACCTCGACTAGCGAAAGCACCTGTGATGCGTCGCGTCCGCCGCTTCCTGCCCGTGACGTTTGTGGCCCTGTTGGCGGTCGCGTGCCTCTACATCATCTGGCCCTCGGTACCCGGTGAGTTTCTTCCGGGTAATGTCCCGTGGCCGCACGGGAAGGGCGTCAAGTTCGGTTCGTTCGAACGTCGGACCCTGCGACTCGGGCTCGACCTGCAGGGTGGTACCCGACTGCTGCTGAAGGCTGAGGTACCGCAGGACTTCCAGGGGAACGTGGACGATGCGCTGGACGGTACCATTCGTGTCTTGCGGAAGCGCGTCGACGCCTCCGGTGTTTCCGAGGCGGAAATCTCCCGCCAGGGTGACCGCAACCTCAGCGTCCAGTTGCCTGGGCTTACGCCGGAGCGCGCCCGCTCACTGCTTGGGCGCACGGCTCAACTGCGGTTCTGCGAGCCTGCGGGCGCGAACGCAGCGGACGTGGGCCTTTGCGACCAGGAAGGCAGGTGGCAGCAGGCCACGGGCGACGTGGATGGCCAGCGGATTGCCCTGACCGGTCGCTACCTCAAGTCGAATGCTTTCGTGCAGTTTGATCAGGCCGGTCGTCCCGGTGTCGGCTTTGAGTTCCAAGACCCGGGCGGCGAGGTGTTCCGCCAGATCACGTCTCGTCGGATCGGTCAGCAGATAGCGATCTTCCTTGACAACGAGCAGCTCTCGGCGCCTGTGGTGCAGTCAGTCATTAGTGATCGAGGCAGCATCACAGGGCTCACGTTGGACCGCGCGCAGGAGCTGGTCGTCCAATTGAATGCTGGCGCCCTGCCGCTGCAGTTGACGGTGCTGCAGGAACAGAACGTGGACGCGACGCTGGGCAAGGACTCGGTGCACCGCTCGGTACTGGCGGGCGAGATCGGGCTGCTGCTGGTGGCCCTCTTCATGATCCTCTATTACCGGTTCCCCGGTGTGATCGCGACGGTGGCGCTCGTGGTGTACACGCTGGTCTCGATCGCTCTGTTCAAACTGATCCCGGTGACGTTGACGCTCGCCGGCATCGGCGCATTCGTGCTGTCGATCGGTATGGCGGTGGACGCGAACATTCTGATCTTCGAACGAATGAAGGAAGAGCTGCGCGCCGGCCGCTCATATGCCGCATCGATCGACGCGGGCTTCTCACGCGCATGGCCCTCGATCCGTGACTCCAACGTGAGCACCCTCATCACCTGCGGCGTCCTCTACGTCCTGGGCGGCGGTTTCGAGTTGCCGTTCATCGGGACGTTCGACGCACCGCTGGTGCAGGGTTTCGCGTTCACACTCGCCGTGGGCGTGGCGGTCTCGATGTTCTCTGCGATCCGCGTGACGCAGATCCTGCTGCATCTCTTCGTCGGCACGGGGATCTCGAGGAAGCACGATTGGTTCGTGCCGGAGCCGAGCGGGACAGCGGTTGAGGGGGCGCGGCCATGACCCTCGATCTCGTCGGGACCCGAAAGTGGTCGTTCCTGATCAGCGGCATCACGGCCCTTGTGGCCCTGGTCGTGCTCGCCATCCCACCGACGTTCCGGCCGGGCATCGAATTCACCGCCGGGTCGACGACATCGATCCGCTTCCAGAAGGCAGTGAAGTCCGAGGACCTTCGGGCCTTGTACTCGGAGATCGGCCACGGCGAGGCCCGCATTCAGAAGGCGAGCTCCACGGACTTCCTGATCCGGACACGCGAACTCAACGTCCCCCCGGGATCGTTCACCGAGCCAGTGCCGGACACTTCCACGCCGCCTGTCGCCGGGCCGGCCGTCTCGCAGGTGATCGGGACGTTGCAGATCGGTGCCGAGGGTTCGAGCGGTTCGCTCGACCTGATGAACCTTGACCGCACGGCAGGCTGCAAACTCGGCACAGAGAAGTTGGGCTCGGCCAAGGCGGGTGACCGCGCGGACGTGGTTGAAGTCGTGCCGGGCTGTGGTGACACCACGGTGTATCGAGTCGTGACTGGTGACACTTCTGGATACCTGGCGGCGAAGGACATCCGCGACTACCAGGAGAAGCCGAAGGATGTGGCTCCCGAGCCGGACCGCGGCGAGCGCACTGTCATCGAGAAGGCGCTGCGTGAACGCTTCGGTGCGTTTGAGGTGAGGGAATTTTCGTCCGTGTCAGCGACGGTGTCGCGCGCGACTGTGCGCAACACCGCGATCGCGGTGGCGGTGGCGACGCTGTTCATCATGATCTACATCGCGTTCGCCTTCGCCTCGCTGCCACGGCCGTTCCGGTACGGGGCATGCGCGATCGTCGCGCTGCTGCACGACGTGATCATCACGCTCGGGATGTTCTCGCTGTTCTCCAAGTTGTTCCACGTCGAGGTGAACCTGATGTTCGTCACGGGGCTGCTGACCGTGATCGGCTTCTCGGTGCACGACACGATCGTGGTGTATGACCGGATCCGCGAGAACGTCCGGCAGTCGCCACAGGCGCCGTTCGCATCCAACGTGAACGCCGCGCTGGTGCAGACGATCGCGCGTTCGATCAATACGTCGACCACCGTGCTGCTGACGGTGGCGACGATGCTGCTGCTGGGCGGCACGACGATCGCATCGTTCCTGCTGGTGATCTTCGTCGGTGTTGCGGCCGGGACGTACTCCAGCATCGGCATCGCGTCGCAGTTGCTGGTGGCGTGGGAGGAGGGCGACCTCGACCGGCTCGCCTTCTGGCGGCGCACGGCGGAGCAGCCTGCGTCCTAGCGCGCCGCTCTGAGCACGCGTCCATCGCCCACCCGGATCGTGACGCCCTGGCGGTCGAGCCGTTCCAGGATCGCCTGCGCGTTCCGACGTGAGACGCCAAACAGATCGCGTGCCTCGGCGAGCGTGATCGGCGCCTCCCGGCCCGTCAGGATGGCGGTGATGGCCTGGCGCGCGTGCTCGAACGCACTTGCATCGAGGATGACACCATCGCCGCAGTCCACAGCGCGGCCGGAGTCGATGAGGTACGCCGTGACGGCTGGCTCGATCGTCACGCGTTCGGGCTGCAGACCACCACGTGCGAGGGCACTGGCCGCAGCCTCGATGGCGACCCGCTGCTGGGGAGATGGCTGCGGTTCCCAGTCCGACTCCGCCACGCCGTCCCCGCGAGCCTCGATGCCCGGGGCCAGACCACCGAGGACGGCGGTGAACTCACGCTGCGCGAGGTTGAGCGCGCCGCGCATCTCTTCGCGCGGCATCGAGAAACGGAGCGGATGAGCGGCGTGATACCCGGCCAGCGCGCGACGCGCTTCAGCCTCGACGCGGGCCAGTGTCGACGCGGTGATCAGTAAGGCTTCGCCCGCGGCCGGAGTGAGCCTGTGGATGCCGCCCTCTGCCGTCAGCGCCTCGATGGTTGCCCGCGCTTCTGAAGCCTCCAGGCCTGAGGCACGCAGGAGCGTCGCCTCCGCGCACGGCTCGATCCGTTCGAGTGCGGCAAGCAGCCGGGACTCCGGGGTACCGAGGGCGCGCGCCTCGAAGCGGGCGGCGAGCCGTGGGTCGGTGCGGCGGTGACGGGGCGGGTTCACCTCGATGACGCGTGCGCCTCCGAGCGTCTGGTCGCCAACACGTACGACCAGGAGGTCCCCTGCCGCGGCCGGGACTGGGTCGACCAGGACGATCTGCGCCCAGGCCTCGCCGCCGTCCTCGACTTCGTCGCTGCCGAAGAGGCGCAGGCGGGCAGTCGACTCAGCGGCACCCAGGTGGACGGTGACGCGGAGGTTGTGCTTCATCGCCTCGCCGGGGAGGGCGCGCAGGCGGACATCGAGGGTGCGTGCGGCTTCGAGACGTCCGGGGGCAGCGATCGCCTGCCCGCGCGCGAGGTCCTCGGTGGCGACGCCGGCGAGGTTCACGGCGACGCGCGTGCCGGGCAGTGCCTCGCCCACCTCACGACGGTGGGACTGCAGGCCGCGGATGCGGACCTGACGGCCGCCGGGGACGACCTCGACGGTGTCGCCGGTGTGGAGCTGGCCGCCGAGGAGGGTGCCGGTCACGACGGTGCCGAAGCCGGTCATGGTGAACACGCGGTCAATGCCCAGGCGGGGACGTCCGAGGTCGCTTGGCTCTGGTGCGCCCGCAAGGGCGTCGTCGAGGGCTGCGCGCAGAGCGTCGAGCCCCTCGCCCGTGGTGGCGGAGACCCGGACGATCGGGGTGCCCTCGAGGCTGGTACCTGAGAGGACGTTTGCGACTTCCTCCTCCACCAGCGCTGCCCATGCGTCGTCCACGAGGTCGCACTTGGTGAGCACGACGATCGCCCGGTCGACTTCGAGCAGGTCGAGGATGGCGAGGTGTTCGCGGGTCTGCGGCATCACTCCCTCGTCTGCGGCAACGATGAGCAGGGCGAGGTCGACGGCACCGATGCCTGCGAGCATGTGGCGCACGAAACGGATGTGGCCCGGGACATCGACGATGGAAACCTCGCGTCCGGACGGGAGGGTGAGCCAGGCGAACCCGAGTTCGATGGTCATGCCGCGTTCTTGCTCTTCGCGGAGGCGGTCGGGGTCGATGCCGGTGAGCGCGCGGACGAGCGTCGACTTGCCGTGGTCGACGTGGCCGGCGGTGCCGATGACGAACAAGGCGCCGCGCCTACTCGATGACCCGTGCGACCGCGAGGGTCGTGCGGTGGCAGGCGGGGCACTCGTCGGGCACTTCGTCGCGGGGGACCATCTCGCCGAGGTCGGAGAGGCCAAGCCAGATGTAATCGCGGAGCCGGTCGCTCCAGGAGTTCGGGCCCGCCGGGCCGGTGGCGGCGGGACGCATCTCCTCGTCGCGGCGGCGGGCGATCTCGGCCTCGGTCATCGGCGCGACGATGCGGACGAGGACTTCGCGCCCGCAGTGGGAGCAGCGATAGACCTGTACCGCCATCGCGTTACTCCTCGGGCGGATCCGGCAGCAGGTCGACGAAGACCTCGTTCGAGAGCAGCAGGCCGCGGGAGGTAAGGCGGAGCCGGCCGTCCACGACCTCGATGAGGCCGAGACGGGTGTGCTTCGCGATCGCATCCGCGAAGGCGCGCTCGGCGCGCACACCGAAGCGCGCCGCGAAGCCATCGAGGTCGACACCCTCCATAAGGCGAAGGCCGAGGATCATCGTGTCCGCCTGCTGGGTGGCGTCATCAGGGGTCTCGCCGCCCGCGATCTGCTGCATGGCGGCGCTGCCAGTTGTCTCGCGCGCCTCGACCGTCGCGGCGATCGCCTCCTCATAACGGTTGGGCGCATCGACGTTGGCGAAGCGCTGGCCCGCGAAGAAGGAGTGCGCGCCGGCTCCGAAGCCGAGGTACGGCTCGGCTCGCCAGTAGACGAGGTTGTGACGGCAAGCGCGTCCGGGCTGCGCCCAGTTGGAGATCTCGTATTGCTGGTAGCCCGCGTGCGCGAGGCGCTCGCGTGTCCACTCGTATTCCTCGGCGGCGACGTCCGGGTCCGGGTCGGGGAGCTGGCCCTTCTGCACGCGGTAGTAGAGCGCCGTGCCCGGCTCGACGGTGAGGGCGTAGCAGGAGAGGTGCTCCGGGTGGAACTGGAGGACGCGTTCGAGCGACTCCTGCCACTCCTCGGTGCGCTGCCCGATGAGACCGAAGATGAGGTCGAGGTTCATGTTGTCGAAGCCCGCTGCACGTGCGTCCTGCACGGCCTGGACGACACGCTCGGGGGTGTGCTCCCGCTCGAGCAGTTCGAGTTCGGCCTGACGCATCGACTGCACGCCCATGGAGAGGCGGTTGATGCCGAGGGCGCGCAGCCCTTCGAGGTGGTCACGGGTGAGTTCGGTCGGGTTCGCCTCAAGCGTCCACTCTGCGTCGGTGGCGATGTCGTACTGGTCCCGGACCGCGGCGATGATGGCGCTCATGTCATCGAGGGTGGTGAGGCTCGGGGTACCACCACCGAAGAACACGGTGTCCACGTGGTAGGCCCGCGCCGCGGGCGACCAGAGTCTGAGTTCGTTGATGAGCGCCGGCGTGTACTCCGGGACGAGGTGCTCGAGGCCCTCGTAGGAGTTGAAGTCGCAGTAGCCGCACTTGGAGGAGCAGAACGGGATGTGCAGGTAGAGCGCGAGGGCCGGCTTCCCGCCCGCCATCCGCGCCTGCTCTCCCACGGGGCTGATCGAGGAGGTCATGCGGCGAGGGTAACAGCCGCCTCCCTCCGGCTCCATCGGCGGGGTTCCGCGCCTCGGCGTAGGATCGAGGCATGGCCCACTTCCACGAAGACGACCTGCACGAGGTACTCGACCGCTGGACTGGCGAAGGGTTGATCTCGGCCGACCAGGCGGAGGCAATCGCCGCCCACGAACGTGCGAACCGACCCGAAGGTGTGACTCACGAAGGTGTCAGCGGTGGCGTCCTGCTCCAGTACGCGGGCTCGCTGGTCGCCCTCGGAGCGATGCTCGGGCTGTACGTGACCGTCCTCGATGACGTCTCGGACTGGTCGAGGTTTGGGCTGATGGTCGGCGTCGCGATGGTGTGGACGGGCCTGGCGTGGCTGCTGGGCCGGGCGACCGCAGGCGCGCCCGCAGCCGACGCGCTCGGCTTCGGGGCGGCGGTGCTGTGGTACGCCGCCTCGCTGCAGGCCTTCGCGGCGATCGACTGGATCGGCGGCGAGGCCACGCCGGGACAGCTGCGGGTGACGTTTCTTGTGACCTCGCTGGTGGGTGCCACTGCCGCCTACGTCGCGGCACTGAAGGTACCCGCGCCGCTCGCCGGCCTCGCAGCGCCGGTCGCCCTCGCGTGGGGCGCGGGGACGTTCGGCTGGTGGGTAGGGAATGCCGGCGAGAACGCGCCGGGCGTCGGCGGGGCGCAGGTGATGGTGGTGGTGGGGTTCGTGTTGGCAGCCCTCGCGTTCACCGAAGGTTCGCTGCGGCTGGACCACCGCGCGCGGACGTGGTGGCAGATCGGCGCGCTGGGGATCGCAAACATCGCCGCCGTGTTCCTCGCGATCGGCGAGGGCGGCGCCTACGAGGGGCTGTTGTTTGCGTACGCGGTGGGCCTGGCGGTGGCGGCGATTGCGGCGCGGCAGCGGGTGGCCGTCGTGTTCGCAGCGGTCTCGCTCTACGAGTACATCGGGATAGTGGTCTTCCGCACGTTCGAGGGGGCGATGGCCGCGATCATCATCCTGGCATTGATCGGCCTCGGTACCGCCCTCGGCGGCACCGTGGCACAACGAGGTGGCCTGCACCGGTTCCGCTTCGGGCGGTAGCGGCGTGGAACGATGTCTGAGAGGGCGGCGATGGAACTGACGGACGAGCAGCGCGCGTATCTGGAGGGCCACCAGCTGGCGATCCTCGGCACCGGGAAGCGTGACGGCTCCCCGCAACTGTCGACGATCAACTACCGCTTCGATGGCAGGCACATCTTCATCTCGGTGACGAGCGACCGTGCGAAGTGGAAGAACACGCGCCGCCAGCCGAAGGTCGCGCTGCTGGTCCCGGACGGCCGCAAGCAGCTCGTCATCTACGGCACCGCGGAGGGTATCCCGGGCGGCCCGCCGCGCGGATCGAGGCGATCGTCGCGTCGCGCGCCGG